>JANOTC010000435.1:0-3903 GCA_031416175.1 Gammaproteobacteria bacterium | reverse complement strand
ACCGTTCGTTTTGGCGGGGTGACCTTGTTTCAGGACCCGTTTCCCAATATTACGCAATGGAGCACCCGTGTCAGCAATACAATAGCAACCTGCGCTGCGGGCAATATCGGCCTAAACAATACGGCTGGAACGGTGAGTTATGATGTGGATACAGCGGCGGGTTCGTCCGGCGGTTCATTTGAAATAGAAATGATTCCAAGGAATAGGAAACGCACAGGGTCAGACAGAGTGGCGCTCGCGAGTAGTATAGCGTCGGGAACACAAGTGCAGGTGTCGCTCAAATATAAGAAAATAGTGGGCGCCCGTGTGCCGGATGTGATGATGGTGGCCATTGACCTCATTTCGTCGGCAAGTAATGTCAATCGCGTGTGGTCGAATTGCACGCTGGCAACCACTGCCAGTGGCTGGGTCACGGTCGCGCCATTTACATTTCAAGTTCCTGCGGGACAAACAATCACTCAAGTCGCTATTGCGTATGATTTGGATAGTTCAAACATTAATCCTGCCGCTACGTTCACGGCGCGAATTGACGATCTCCTCATAACCAATCTTGGCTCAGTTACCTTTCTTTCCTGGAGCGAAGACACGCACTAACGACGTAGTTCGTGCCGCCTCCGCCCTAGATCTTGGCACTCGGCTTGCTTATTCGCCTATACAATCCCCAATTATTGGCAATTGGGCTTTTCTCATGGGTGCGGTGTCTTGCGTTCATTTTTCTCTCGAAAATCTCAATTTCCGGGCCTAGCGTGCTTAAGCATGGATGCGAAAGCGGCCAGTTTCGTACGGATTGTGCGAGAAGATGGCGCGCTAAAACCGACACTGGCTGAGTGTAAACACTTTGATTTACCGGAAAATTCGGAGGAAGCGCTCGCCGCCGTGAAGAAATGGGCGCGAAAGCTGGGAGCGGGTCAAGCCAGCTGCACAACGGTGTTGGACGCCAGCGAATATCGGTTACTCACAACGGAGGCACCTGAAGTTCCCAAAGAGGAAATGCGTTCTGCGCTGCGTTGGAAAATTAAAGACTTGATCGACTTTCCTGCGCAAGAAGCGACGCTCGATGTTTTTGATCTGCCGGGAGCGCAGGCGGGCGCAAAAGGCCAATCTGTGTACGTGGTGGCGGCGCGCAGCGACGCAATTCGTCGCCGTGTGGAGTTGCTCAGCAAGGTCCAGGTCAATCTAAAAATCGTCGACATCCTTGAAATGTGTCAGCGCAATATTGCGGCGCTTTTGCCTGAGGACGCGGCGGGTGTCGCGGTGCTGTCTTTATCCACGAACGGCGGACTTATTACGCTGACTAAGCAGTCGAAACTCTATTTGACTCGCAATTTGAAAGTTGGCCTGGACGATATGTTGCATCCGACTAGGCAGATGGCAACGCTCGACCAAACGTTGTTGGAGTTACAGCGCTCTCTCGATTTCTTTGAGAGCCATTTTCGTCAGCCCGCGATAAGGAATATTTTTTTGATGCCCAGTGAAGTCGAAGTGCCTGGATTGCTGGATGCATTTCAACGCAATTTGGGTTTAAAGGCGGCCTATTTGGATTTTGAACAACTGCTTGAGTGTCCCGTTTCATTGCCAGAAGGCTGGCAGGCGCGGCATAGCATTGCCATTGGTGCAGCTTTACGGCAAGAGACGACCGCATGAGTAATCAACAAATCAACCTCTTTCAAGAGGAGTTCCTGATACGGCGCGATCCGTTGCCGCCGAAAACCATGGGGATCATTTTCGTTGTTGGCCTCATTGGGGGGATTAGTGTTATTGGTTTCGATGTCGTCAACTTACAGTTAAAGCAGGATGAGCTTGCCACGTTGGAGCAAGATTTGAACGCGGCCACCAACAAGCAGGCGGAACTCAGTAAGCAGGTTGGCGCTGGGGCAGATCATGCGGGTTTACAGCAAAAAATAAAGGAGCTGGAAAAGGAAGTTTCCTCGGATACAGAAACGGACCAGCTCATCAATCAGCAGCTGGCCAAGGCGGGCCTAGGCTTTTCTAGCTACTTAACCGCGCTAGCAAAACATCCTGTCGAGAAAATGTGGCTAACAGGGATTACGGTGTCGCAAGACAAGGGACTCACTTTGCGAGGTCAAACCTATGCGCCTGGCTCGGTATTACACTATCTGCGCCAGCTATCCGATGAGGCCTTGCTTAACGGCACATCATTCAAAGCATTTCATTTAACACGTGAAGAAGTTTCGGAAAAATCGGGTGCCGCTGCATCGGTTAGTTTTTTTGTTTCAACAGGAGCTGAGGTGCCCACAGTGCCATGAATGCGGATGTGAAACAGAAAGTGGCTAAGTTCAATGCGCAATTGCTGGCTATGCCGCTGCGCAGCCGTCTGCTGTTATTGCTGGCCTGTTTGTTTGTTGTTTATGGCGCAGTATCGTTGGGACTCGCACCGCGAGTTAAGGCGAACGTTGACAAGATCGGGGTAGACATTGCCGCCGCCGAGAAAAAGTTAACGGATATGAAGGAAGTGCTAATTAAGCTAGAGGCGGCTAAAGAACGTGAGTCCGACGCGGCCTACCTGGTACGTATCCGAGAGCTAAAAGTAAAGGCGGAACAGGCGGAAAAGCGTCGGGCGGATATTAGAGCGCAACTCGTTAACCCCAATGACATGGCGTTGCTCGTCGAGAAAATATTGGCAGGCAATGCAAGAGTCGAACTGTTGGAGTTAAAGAATCAAGAACCTGAGCGTATTGATGGATCTAAGTCTGTTGCGGCGCCGGTCGCAACGGCTGCCACCCCCGCCCCCGCTGCGGTACCTGGCGCGCTGAAAATTATCGAAGCCGTGCTAAAAGGTGAGCCGGTGGCGAGCGGGGAAGGAATCTACAAGCATCCGATGACGATTCAGGTAAAGGGCCGCTATTGGGATGTGGTGCGTTTTATCAAAGCCATTGAGGATCAACCGCACAAAGTTTTGTGGGGCGATTTAAAATTGGCGACGGACGCGTATCCATTCTCAATTGCGGAGATCACGCTGTATACGCTCAATCTTGACACCGCTTGGATTAGGCTTTGAACGTGGTTTCGCATAAATCATCAGCGGGCAGTATTGCAGGGGTGATGCTCTTGGTCGGCCAAGGCGTGGCCGCCGACCAGTTTGATGCTTTACCCGACCCGACGCGGCCATTTGCTCCGCAGTCGAGTCAAGTGGCTACTGTTAGGGTGGTAAACACACTGGCGACTCACCTTGTGTTGCAGGCAATTTTAGTCTCGCCTGAGCGTAAATTCGCAACGCTGAATGGAAAGATTCAATTTGTGGGTGATCGCCTGGGCGACGCGGAAATCGTGGATATTCAACCGAATAAAGTAATTATTCTTCGGTCAGGTGTGCAGCAAGTCTTGCAGTTATTGCCGGACGTACCTGGGATACGCAAGACTGGGTCAAAAAGGTGAAGTTATGATTCGTCGCTCAGCGCAGATCTTTCGAAGTCGCCGTTTGGCGCTAGATTTAATGGTGGTCCTGTTTTTTGCACTCTGTGCAGGTTGTCAATCGTTGCGGCCTATCGATACGATGGCGTCCTCGATTGATGCTGAATTGGCAGATGCCAAGATGCCACCGGCTGCGCCACAGCGTAGCGTAGTGCCAATCGATATTAGCCAGGCGCTATTGCCGCCACTGCAATTTGGCGTTGGTAAGTCTAAGCCTCAAGAGCGTGAAGGGCGTTTCGATTTTTCGGCTGAAAACGTTGCAGCACGACAAGTGTTTATGAGTTTGGTGGAAGGAACATCGTACAGTATGGTGGTGAGTCCCGATGTGACGGGTTCTCTGTCCTTGCAGTTAAAAAGTGTTACTGTTCCTGAGGCGCTAGCGGCGATTCGCGAGTCCTATGGTTATGAGTTTCGGCGCGACGGTCGTCGTTTTCTTATCCAAGGAACCACCCTGCAAACGCGTGTGTTCAC
>JANOTC010000434.1:0-7409 GCA_031416175.1 Gammaproteobacteria bacterium | reverse complement strand
CCATGCCTACCATTTTTCGGTTAGCGCGTGCAGCAAACAGTGCCGCTTCGTTAACGAGGTTGGCTAAATCCGCTCCAGAGAATCCAGGGGTACCGCGTGCAATCAAACGGGGTTTGACGTCATCGCCAAGCGGCACTTTGCGCATGTGCACACGTAAGATCTGCTCGCGACCTCTAACATCCGGTAATGGAACGGTGACTTGGCGATCGAAACGACCCGGACGTAACAACGCAGGATCTAATACGTCGGGACGATTGGTCGCCGCAATAATGATGACGCCTTCGTTACCTTCAAAACCATCCATTTCGACCAGCAATTGATTGAGCGTTTGTTCACGCTCATCATGCCCGCCGCCTAGACCTGCACCACGATGACGACCGACCGCATCAATTTCGTCGATGAAGATAATGCACGGCGCATGTTTCTTGGCTTGTTCGAACATATCACGAACGCGTGATGCACCCACTCCGACAAACATTTCTACGAAGTCAGAACCTGAGATCGTGAAGAACGGCACTTTCGCTTCGCCCGCAATGGCTTTCGCCAGCAAGGTTTTGCCCGTTCCAGGTGACCCAACCATGAGTACGCCGCGTGGAATTTTACCGCCCAGTTTTTGAAACTTGCTTGGCTCGCGCAAGAACTCGACTAATTCGCCGACTTCTTCTTTCGCTTCTTCAACACCAGCAACGTCCGCAAAGGTCACTTTCACTTGATCTTCGCCCAGCATGCGTGCTCGGCTCTTACCAAATGACATCGCACCGCGACCGCCACCGCCACCTTGCATTTGACGCATGAAGAAGATCCAAACGCCGATCAACAACAGCATCGGGAACCAAGATATGAAGATTTGCATCAACAAACTTTGTTGTTCCGGCGGCTTTACGTCGATAGCTACGTTGTGACCTAACAAATCACCGATCAAGCCAGGATCACCCGGATTGAACGTAATGAAGCGTTCGCCAGATTGTTTGGTGCCGCGAATAGCACGACCTTCGCCTTCCATCATGACACGCTGAATATCGCCAGATCTCACCTCTTGGATGAACTGCGAATATTCCATCGCCCGAACCGACGACTGCTTCGGAGCAAAATTATTGAACACCGACATCAGCACTACGGCGATGACGACCCAGAGAATTATGTTTTTGACCATTTCGTTCAAGGCAATCCCCTCATACGTTGGGACAACGTAAGCAAAAAAACTGGATTCGGCTCACTTGAGCAGTGCATTTTCTATTCCGAAATGCAAAGCGCAAAGAACCTCCATGTAACCAACTCCAACTCGCGTTTCAGCCCACATTGATTGGGCAAAAAACGCTCAACTCATAATGCCTTGCTGTGACGCACTCAAGCTTAACTCTGCGATTGCATCGGCCAAAACGCCCTACAATTCCCTTACAAAACACTAAATCTTAAACTACGCTAAAAAAATTTGCCGAGCGACACAGAAAACTTACACCAAATCGTCCGTTCGCACAATTCGACCTTTGCCGAGCAAGTACATCTCTCGACTCTCCGAACGTGAAGAATCGGGCTTACGCGTCAATAACTTACTAAAATTTTTCTGCAATTGGCGGCGATATTCGTCGGTGCTTTCACCTTCAAAAATTTTCGTCAGGAAATCTCCGCCTGGCTTCAACACCTTTGTCGCGAAGTCCAACGCCAATTCAGCGAGGTACATCGACCGTGGCTGGTCGATGACTCTCATGCCGCTAATATTGGGGGCCATGTCGGAAATTACAAGGTCTACCGGGCGTCCATTTAATGTGTGCAATAGTTTGGCCAATACGTCGTCTTCGCGAAAATCGCCTTTGATGAAGTCAACGCGATGCAAAGAATCCATGTCCAAGATGTCCAACGCAATGACTCGTCCACTTGCACCCACCAAGCTCGCCGCCACCTGCGACCAGCCTCCGGGGGCTGCGCCAAGATCCACGACGGTCATCCCTGGACGCAATAAATTATCACGCTTATTAATATCCAGAATTTTGTATGCGGCCCGCGATCGGTAGCCTTCCTGTCGGGCTTTTTTGACATAGATGTCGGTAACGTGACGCTGCATCCACGAATTATGTAATTTTTTACTCATTGCTACTTTCTTTTGTGGAACGCGAAATGGCACGCGTGCGCCAAAACAACCACAACGCCGCTACCACGCCCGCCCCACCCAACACCAACAACTGCACTAAAAACTCGCTGAACGCGCGGTCAACCAGAAATATCAGTACCACCGCCAACACTAAGATTATACCTAATTCCAACTTAACCGAGTTGAACGGACTTGGAGCGACCGTGAATCCGGTCGTCCGATGGGGTAGAATACCGCGATCTTTCTCTTTCATAGATGGCGACCCAACATGGCCCTGAACGGCAAACAAAAGCAATTCTTACGCGCTGCCGCGCATAAACTCAAACCCGTGATTTCAGTAGGGAACGGCGGTGTTAGCGAATCCGTGATGGCGGAATTTGTGACGACCATTGCCCACCATGAGCTTATCAAGGCAAAAATTGGCGCCGGTGATCGTCTCGAACGCGACAAACTAATCGCTGCGTTAGCCCAGCGCTGTGGCGCGGAATTGGTGCAAGTCATCGGGCGAATCGCCGTATTTTATCGCCGCGCCGAAACACCTAAGTTAGTTTTGCCTTAGGTTGTAAGCCCATCAACAGCAATGCCACGCCGCTTATACTATTGAACATATAAAGCAGCGAAGACACCCCGTGCAGCATTCCAAATTGGCGTGCTGCATCACTTCCAGCTTCTAGTCCCTGCGCCTTTAAACTCGCCATGTAAGGTTGAAGTCCGAATTGCATGGTCGCGACAATGACAAGCATAGCGAGCAAGATCCACGCGCGCCAATGCCGAATTCCGGCCGTAGAGGCGCTTCGAAACAAGAGCAGTGGCGCGGCGACTAGACCTACCCAACCAACAATTCGAAACATATTGCCGGCCAACTCTCCCGCTAAGCGACGATCATCCAGCGTGGCGAATAATACCGGCGCCGCAATGTAACCAATCGCCAACAGGGCGCCAACCCAAACGGCTAATACTAAAATCTCAATTCGTGCAAGCATGTGTCTGTCCAATCGTCGCGTCGTTCAATTGCGTAAAACCCCGCTGAAGATCTTTGATTATGTCGGCAACGTCTTCCAAACCCACCGAAATGCGTACAAGTCCATCACTCACCCCGGCCACCGCCCTGGCTTCGGGCGTCAATCGACCATGAGTAGTGGTGGCTGGGTGGGTAATGGTGCTTTTGGTATCGCCCAAATTGGCGGTAATCGACAGGAGCGCCGTGGCGTCGATGAGCTTCCACGCAGCGGCCTTGCCGCCTTTTACGTCAAATGACAACACACCGCCAAAGCCGCTCTGCTGACTCGCCGCTAATGCATGTTGAGGGTGGCTTTTCAGACCCGAGTAATGAACCCGCTCCACGCACGACTGCGTTTCCAACCATTGCGCCAAGATCAAGGCATTCTCGCTGTGGGCGCGCATGCGTAAACGCAAGGTCTCCAAGCCTTTTAAAAACACCCAGGCATTGAACGGACTCATGGCCGGACCGGCCGTCCGAATGAAACCGTAAACGTCTTTTCCGACGATGGCTTCACTGCCCACCACCGCGCCACCCAGGCAACGACCTTGACCATCTAGGTATTTAGTCGCGGAATGCACGACAATATCGGCGCCCAACGCCAAGGGACGTTGCAAGGCGGGTGTACAAAAACAGTTATCGACGACCAATAAACAGCCGCGTCGGTGCGCGATTTCCGCCAACCCTGCAATGTCGGTAATTTCGGATAAGGGATTCGACGGTGTCTCGGTAAACAATAGGCGCGTATTAGGCTGTATCGCAGCTTCCCATTGAGCTAAATCCGTCGACGAGACGTAACTGGTTGTAATACCAAAACGCGCCAAATAATTATTAAAAAATACGACGGTCGTCCCGAAAATAGCACGCGAGGACACGATATGGTCGCCCGATTTAAGCAAAGACAGACAGGTGCTTAAAATAGCGGCCATGCCCGACGCTGTCGCGACCGCACGCTCGCCACCTTCGAGCGCAGCAAGGCGTTGTTCAAACGTGCGCACGGTGGGATTGGTAAAACGTGAGTAGATATTGCCAGGGCTATCGCCGGAAAAACGGGCGGCGGCGTGGGCGGCACTTTCAAACACATAGCTTGACGTTAGAAAAATCGGTTCAGACTGCTCGCCTTCCGATGTGCGCACTTGCCCCGCACGCACTGAAAGTGTGTCGAAACCCCATTCGTCTAACTCAGACTGATCCATGTTCCTGCCTTAAAGCTTGCTGATTTTTCCGCCACTCGGAATTCTGTCCAGAATGGGTGTGGCATTCTACTCTAATGCGCGTAGACACACTACGCGTCGGTGAACCCCAACACAGTACGGCAATAGTTATTTTTCATATTGCCGTTAGGGCTTGCGCTCCTTGCATTTCGCTACCAATTGCTCTGTTTTTTCGCGCAATACGGGGTCGTCACTTAAGGTATCCGCCTTGAGCGCGAACTGCGCGGCCTGTCCGCAATCACCTTGTTTCACCTTAATTTGTACAAGGCGATACCAGGGCAATGCCTGCTTGGGTGAAATGCGTATCGCCTGTTCCAAGGTGGCGACGGCACCATCCAGGTTTCCGGCTGAAATTTGGGCATCGGCGCGCTGCACCAGCGCCACGACAGCGGGCGGCGCGTCGGGTCGTTTACGCGGCGGCTTTGGCGGAGGGGGCGGGGGCGGCGGCTCCACGGGTGGGGGCAGCGGAGGGGGCGCCGGAACAGCGATGTCGGGTAGCTGAGGCAATTGTGGCAGCGCGGGCGGCGGCGGTGGCCGATGCGGTGCAGGTGGCGTGCTGGCGCAGGCGACGAGATAAAGGGAGACGATAATCAGCCCTAGCTTAGCGAAGATGCGCATCATTCGAACCAACCTTTGAACCATGTCGCCGCTTTATCAACGGGAGAAGAACCCCGCATACCACAGTCAGAAAGTTCGGTTGGCGCATATCCGACAATAACCGGCACATCTTCCGCTGTCGCGCAATCTTCTTGCGCCAAGCGGCCATTGGCCATGTCGATGCGCGCAAACGTCACGCCATTCGGCGGATCGAGATCGAGCGGCCTGGAATCCAATTGTGAAAAAAGCGCGCCCCAAATCGTCATCGCGCCCGTCGCTCCGGTTAGTTGCGTCGGCAAGTTGTCATCCCGACCCACCCATACTACCGCGAGGTGATCGCCAGTGAAACCCGCAAACCAACTATCGCGAAGATCGTCGGTAGTACCTGTTTTGCCCGCCGCTCGGAGGTCGCGTGGCATGATGCGGGCTAAATCACGCGCTGTACCGGACTCCACCACGCGACGCATGGCGGTTGAAATTAGAAAGTTCGATTGCGGCGATATGGCTTGCTCCACTTTTAAAGTGAAGCGCTGTAAGGGTGTCCCGTCGACCCGTGTAACGGCAAGCAAGGCGCGCATAGGAACGCGGAAGCCGCCTGAAGCGATGGTCTGATACATTTGCGCAGTTTCAAATGGCGTGAGTTCAAACGCGCCTAACAATAATGATGGCAATGGCGGCGGCGTTTTACGCAGTCCTAGCTTATGCATGGTTGCCACCACTTTGGGCACACCTAAAGCCAGGCCCAACCGAACCGTGGCAATATTGTACGAGTGCGCCAATGAATCGGTGAGCGTAACTTCACCATGGGATTCTCCATCATAATTCTGCGGCTCCCAATTTTTGCCGTCAGATTGGCCTAACGATAAATCGCTGTCATCGAGCAATGTTGCCAGCCCATAACGGTCCGGCCGACTGAGCGCCGTCAAATACACAGCGGGCTTGGCTAACGAACCGATGGGCCGCGCTGCGTCTAAAGCGCGATTGAAACCGAGGAATCGTGGATTTCTATCCCCCACTAACGCCAACACCTCACCCGACGACGCGTCACTGAGCACCACCGCCGCCTGCAATTTACCTACGTTTTTCTTTTGCCGCTGCTCGATGACACCAATGCGCGTCATGATCGCCTTTTCTGCCGCCACTTGCGCGGATACATCTAAGGTGGTGAAGAGCTGCATGCCGGTGGTGGATAAGTCTTCTTCCCGATAGGTTTCTTTGAGTTGGCGCTTCACTAAATCTAAAAATGCAGGATACGGCGTCAAACCGCTCGCCCGAACTTTGGTGACACCCAGGCTGGTTTTCTTAAAAAGTTCGCCATCCGCTTTGGATATGACGCTTTGTTCGACAAGGGTCGCAAGCACTTGATCGCGCCGGTCTAGGGCACGTTTTGGCGAGCGCCTAGGATCGTAGAAAGACGGACCCTTGACCATGCCAATAAGCAGAGAAATCTCAGGCACTGATAATTCGCCAAGTGGCCTTCCAAAATAAAAGTGACTGGCCAAACCAAAACCATGAATTCCGCGCGCGCCGTCTTGGCCTAAGTAAATTTCGTTGAAGTACGTCTCTAAAATTTCTTCTTTGCTGTAACGCCGTTCTAGCAGAATAGCCATAAATAGTTCATTCACTTTGCGCGTCAACGTGCGCTCAGAGGTCAAGAACATGTTCTTGACCAACTGTTGGGTAATCGTACTTCCGCCTTGCACCCACTCCATGGCCATCAAATTACTGATAGCCGCACGCAACATGCCCTTAGGTGATAAGCCAATGTGGTCATAAAAATCGCGATCTTCGACTGCGATGAGCGTCTTTGCCAGCATTGCGGGTGCGCTTTTAAGCTGAACCAGCACGCGATCCTCTTTGTTTCCCGAGTAAATCGCGCCAATAAAGATAGGATCAAGACGGATCGGTGCGGCGATGACTTCCTTACTCTTTTCGTCGCGGACTTCGGAAATCGAGTCGCCTGAAAAATGTACTCGAACGAGGCGCTCAGGTTCTAGCGTGTCCCAAAATTTGAATTGGCGGACATTGATCAAAAACCCCTCAGCCACGGGGGAAAAACTACCGACGAGGGTCGCACCCACCGCCCGTTGATAATGCAACCAGACTAATTCCTTTTCTAAGCGCGCCCGAGTTAGCGGTTTACCCGCATACAAATCAAGCGGGCGGGCGTAGACCCGCGACGGCAACTCCCATTTTTTTCCTTCAAACTCCGCCTGAACTGTGGAATCAAGGTGAACGAGATAGATGATTAATGCCGTTGTGCCAAGCAAAAACAGCAACAGTATGACGGGCAACACATAAGGGACGCCGCGAACAGAATGGGAACGTAAGAATTTTAGCAAAACACGGCACGTCCTAGACTTGTATCTGCCTGAGACATCCTTGCATCAACAAATATCGGACCATAAAACTCGGGCAAATTAAAGTAAGATTTCATGAATTAGCTTATGCTGACCTTATAATTTGCCAATTTTTGAACCCCAAAATTCCTAGACGTTCCTGAGAAATG
>JANOTC010000433.1:0-4702 GCA_031416175.1 Gammaproteobacteria bacterium | reverse complement strand
GTTGCCACAGCGCAAGTCACTCGTATTCCTACTGTTATTTTTGACGAAGTCGACGTCGGAATTGGCGGTCGCGTCGCAGAAATTGTCGGCGAGTTATTGAAAGGGCTCGCGACGTCGCGCCAAGTCATTTGCATTACCCATCAAGCGCAGGTGGCGGCACAAGGTAGCCAACATTTGAAGGTGCAAAAACTGACGGCGGGAAATACGACGCGAACCGGCATATTCAAACTTGATCCCGCCGCGCGCGCCGAAGAAATTGCGCGCATGATAGGCGGCATTGAACTCACCGCCGCCACGCGTGAACATGCGAAGGAAATGTTAGAGCGCGCCACCAGTTAAGTGGGTCAACCCTTACGTGGGCAACAATTGGACTGCTTGAAACGCGCCTGCAGTACGTCAAAGAAATGTTATTCAACGATCCTCGCATTTTCAGCCAGGCTCGTCTGACTCGTCGTTTTCCGTGTACAAACTCTCCATTAATTCCGCCCACATGGCTTCGTGACGCTCAATGAGCGTTAATATACCGACGCGAAATGCTAACAAAATCGGCTCGAACTCGGCGAAGTCACGCGACGGCTCTAGGCCTACCGCCGTGCGTTCGAGGTCTAACAAGCTGTCTCGCAATTTCACGCTGGCACCCAATGCACTCTTGAGATGTTCGCGTGGCTGGGGAATCCATTCTCTAGACGCAAAAACGGAAACCAAGTTTTCACCGACTTCTAACAACCGTTTGCGCAACCGGGGCAAGGCGCCAATTTTATTTATGTGTAACTCGCCCCACACCGAGAGCTCTATCAAGCGAAGCCACTGCTGCCGAATATCGGCTTTCGCTTGTGCATCAAACTCAAATGAAGTCAAAAACGCTGCTGTTTTTAGCACGGTGTGCAGCCCTGAATCAAAATTGAGTCCCTACCTGCATGGCGACGGTCCAATTGGTCGATGGCTTTTCCTTCAGCGTAAGTGGGTCGCGCGGGCTATCACCGGCACTTACATAGGTCAACTCGGCCCGTGTAAATCCCGTTTTACCCATATTAAGCGTTGGCGTCACTGCCAACGTCCAACCGTGTTCCAAGCCATAGATGCCGCTATTGCCGTCGCGCAGAGACTCAACACGTACAGGTAATTCAATGTCGCCCACACGGCTAAGCACGTACAAGGCAATGCCGAGGCCGTGATCATCTTGAATTTTCGACAACGGCTCGGTACGAACGTAATTCAGATTTAAACCAAACACCACCTCGTCGGCAGGAATCGTCAACACAAAGTCATAAAGGCGACGGTCACCTGGCGCATTAAAGTAGTTGATACCGTAGTCTATTTCGCCGGTTCTGCCACGCCATCCTACACCCCACGCATGCGTCGCGCGATCACGTTGATAATTTTCAACTTCAACATAGGCCGTATTTTCTTTCAGCGTGTAATTGGCCCGCACCCCGGTGTAAAAATTCGGCTGCGCTGACCAAACTCCAGACAAGGCAATCGTAGTGTTGGCATAACTGGGCCGAACTTCATAACCCACGTTCGTCGCCAACTTACCCAGCTCAATACTCAACGCATGCGTGGGTTTGACGGTCACCCACCCATATTGTAGGCCCGCATTTAAGTCACCAAATTCATTCGATAGTTCGCCAAGCACTGTCCGTGACGAGAGGCTTCCCACCCCCACTTTCACGCCCAACTCGTACACCTGCGGCTCGGCGTAGACCAACTCGACTAAAAAATCGGCCAGTGCCGCACGATTTTGCGCACCCGAATCTCGATGTTGTGAATGAAATACACCCGCCGACACCCCACCTTTAAGTTCAATATCCGAAAAAGGTGTGTTTAACTCTGAAGCACTCAAGGAGGGAACTGTTAAAACGGTGACCGCAAAAACACTGACTCGAAGCATGGTGCGTGGCCTCCGTAGGTTAGAGAATTTAGTGAATCGTCACGATAGTTGAAATTCGACGATTTCTCAATTGAGTTTGCAGGCGAATAGCCAGCCAAAATATAGAACGACTCAAAAATACCATTGAGCGCTTAGTCCCACTGAATTGACACGTCGCCCAAACGCCAAGCGGCGCTCGACTTTTGATCTAAGCGACCAGTTCGGCGATGGCGAAAAGCTCGCACCCACGTGAATCGACGCCGTTCGAGTCGAATTACCTGCGACCGGCGCATGTCCGTCTACCAGAGTAGCAATACGCCAATGTTGTCCTAGCGTGGCGATCCAACCCAATTCAAGCCCGGGAGCGATGGAATACCGACTATTAAAACGCGTGGAGGCTTGGAACTGTCCCGTTACCATGCCGTAAAACGTGGAACCACATGGCAGGCATGTTCGCCATGCGTAGCCAGCGCCACCCGTCGCTTCCCAAATGGAGTGTGATTCTCTATCAATTTGCAAATTTCGATATTGAAGATTGATTCGCCATGATCGTTTGTCAAATATCGCGTTGCGGGGCACCAAGGATATAACATCTAACAAGGTAACACGATGTACGATGGGCTTCATTGACTCGGCACGTACCTGCAGATCGACGTCGAGGAACTGAACCTCGACGTCAGGTGCGTAACCGACAATGGGATCTAATAAATCGTGATACGCTGGGCGCCATCCGAGGTGCCAGTAGCTGTCGCGGTCATCATGCGCAGCGCCCACGGAAAGCCGAGACGTGCCATGCCCTTTATCCGGCGGTATATCGGGTGCATGAAAGTCGTTGGGCGGGGCTAACATAGGCAAGCGTGCTCCGCTCGCCCAAAATACGCCGTTCTGTCGCGCCCATTGAAGGCGTAACCAATTCGCTTTTGGCAATACGCTCATAACGGGCTAAATCAAATGCCGCATCAAGGACGGCGGCTTGCCGCTCAATAGCAAGCCCATTAGTTTCGACTTTAGTCGGTGCCAGTGGAACGTGAGCTATTTTTTGGCGGGCGAGAGTTGTCTCTTCTTCAGACAAATTATAAAAACGCTGCTGCAATACACGATGCTGGGACGGCCTGAATTTTACTGCCCGCACCATTCCGGCTCGACGCAATGACTTTAATGTGTCAATGGGTAATGCCCAATTCTTCATGCCATTACTCAACGGCGCATCCGGCTGAATGATGTCTAACACTGTCAACATTTCGTACGCACAATTCTCCGAAATATAGTAATAATCGAAGTAAGTCGGCACCAACTCATAGAGATGCATAAGCACAAATCGAATTTGTTCGGGCGTTAAATTAAGGGTGTACTCCCAAATATCCCGATTTTCAATTTGTGCGTATTCTCGAAGTTTCATGTGATAAGGTTGCACCGTGAATTTACCAGGATACCCGCCATACAGCCCTCTTAACCCATATAAAATTGGGCTGTCGTTTGGATTGGGAATAGCGGCAAAATTGATACTGTAGTCGAGCAAATGTGTTGCTTGTGATCGACCGATAGAGTCGACACGCAACAATGTATGGCCAAAAATGGAGGATGCACTATTTGGGTTGCTTGACGGAAAAACGATAGTCAATGCTTCGGGCGCCGCCCTTTCGAAAAAGGCATCAAAAAATTCACAATGTGGCGGAAGGAGACCGTTTTTTTCAAAATCCAATTGTCGCGACAGCCAATCGAAACGCGCCAGAAATCGACAGCTCGGCGTTATGCCCATACCCGGAACAAGAACGTTTGAAAAGAAACTTGCCAAGGTTGCCGCTAATTCCGCTTCTGGATCTACTTTTCCCTTGGCGGAGTTGAAAAAATCACGACCATCCACTTCACTTTCTACCGAGCCAAATAGGCTTGTGCGATAGTGTACCAATGCACGCCAGGTGGATTTATCCGCCAAGTGCAAATCTGCCGCTTGCTTAATTAAGCGCGCGAGGTCTTCGTTGGGGTGAGCCGCCGCATTGGCAACTTCGCTGTCAAAGGTGAGCGGCAACAGCGCCTCCGTTGTTGCCGACTCTGCAAGAGCAGTGGCGCAAAGAAACAGGTTAAATAATGTTAGGAAAATGAAAAAGCGGGCGAACACGCGGAAAGTAGCCTATCGAAGATAAATTAAAACAGTGCCTGAGTCCAACACACTCAGGCACTGTCAAAATGCGAGGAGACTAATTCTAGTTGGTATACTTGACCAGAACTGGATCGGTCGACATTGCCACGTTCAAGGACACTAAAAGCGCGTCTTGGGTCGATTGGGTAAATACGCTACTGTAGTTGGCTTTTGCCATTGCAAAAAACGCCGACTTGTCAGCCGACGCAACGCCGACTAACTCAGCTAATGAGGCCAAATGGTCGCCTGAACCTTTCGCCGCGTCTTCCGCCAAATTGTCCATGTTTGACGCAACAAAAATTTTCTTTTCATACTCGTTGCTCACGGTTTGTTCGCCGTTGCAACCCAAGGTGCCAAACGTCATACCAAAGGTTTGATTGCCAAACAAGCCGTTGGTGGTGGCAGCCATCACGTTCGCCGCCATGCCCGACTTACCCTTCCATATAATGGCGCCTGCGCCGCAACCAGGACCACTTTGATCTGCCATTGATACTACTGGCAAAGCCAACAACAACGCACCCACTCCGAGAATCCGCTTCATCATAGATATTGCCCTCCGTTAGGCGAAAATTGAAGACACTATTAACCACGTTAGAGGGATTAATGTCAATTGGCTTTTAACACAATCCGCATCTCAGGTTGGCCACTTTTCCATTGACTCTAAATTACACTCGGAGCCATAGTGACGAAGC
>JANOTC010000432.1:0-8385 GCA_031416175.1 Gammaproteobacteria bacterium | reverse complement strand
AGGTGTTCGCCTCGCTGTAGTGGATCCAGGCCTGGTTGGCGGCTACTGCTATGCGCAGGACAAGAACCTCCAAAATTCTGATATCGCCCCTCTCGGTCTGTTCCAGATCGAAAAGGATGACACCGCAGCGACTTTCAGCGCAGGTACATTGATATCTACGATGTCTACTGACACCAGCGGCACTTGGAAGTTTGACGCTAACGTCTGGAACCTCTGGGACAAAATCTACTTGGGCTTCCACTTCGGAGGCGGCGGCAATGGAGCGGAAGCGAATCCCGACTCGTTCATCGTCCAGTTGGCACGCCCCGATGCAATGGGGACATGGGCACTGGCCGGTACGGGCGCGAAGTTGAATGGTTTATCCAATATGCACCTACTTCGAGGCGCAGATGCCTGCAAGACCAACTGTGGTGGCGTCGGTGGTGGTGGTGGCAAAATCCCTGAACCCGGCTCGCTGGCCCTGCTTGGCCTAGGCTTACTCGGCTTGGCTGCGGCCCGTCGCAAGTCCGCCGCTGTCTAAACCACAGATTTAGCGACAACGAAGAAGGCGCCCGATTGGGCGCCTTCTTCGTTTCGGAGGCCCAATCGGTTGCGCCTCCGTAAGTTGTGGCGAAAACAACCCCAGAAACACCAACATAAACTTACACAGATATGCGCCTTTTCGGAAGCCAATGCGGGTGACACTGTCTTCAAACAAGTGGTTCGCGTCCCGAGCTCACAGGTGTGTATCACGGGCCGGATCAAACGTCATTTTTGCCAGCAAACCAATCCCTCATCTCCTGAATCGACGCGCACTACCTGCACCGACGACGCCGGTAGCATAACAAAAGCCAATGGCTTGGCAATCACCAAAAACAAGCAAAAGACGAATCGTTTGGGTTATTATTCCGGTTCGTTCGGTGATACGAGGTCAGATACACGATGAACATATTGGTAGTGGGCAACGGCGGACGCGAACACGCGTTAGCGTGGAAAGCAGCACAGTCTCCGCGCACACAACACGTGTTTGTAGCGCCGGGCAATGCGGGCACCGCGCGTGAAAATAAGGTTAGCAACGTCGCCATTGACGCAACCGATGTAAAAGCCCTTCTGGAATTCGCCAAGCAGAATCACGTTGAACTAACCATTATTGGACCTGAGGCACCGCTCGCAGCGGGTATCGTAAATGCATTTCGCGCCGCCGGTCTGCGTTGCTTCGGCCCTACGCGCGAAGCCGCGCAACTTGAATCTTCGAAAGCGTTCAGTAAAGATTTTCTAGCACGACATCAAATTCCAACTGCGGCCTATCGCACATTCACCGATGTGGTGGCGGCCATCGCCTATATTGACGAACAAGGCGCGCCTATCGTTGTGAAAGCCGACGGCCTCGCAGCAGGCAAAGGCGTGATTGTGGCGACCAATAAAGAACAAGCCATTGCCGCCGTAACGGACATGTTAGCGGGCAATGCCTTTGGCAGCGCGGGAAGCCGCGTCGTAATAGAAGAATTTTTGGCCGGTGAAGAAGCCAGTTTCATTGTAATGGTCGACGGCGAACACGTATTGCCATTGGCCACCTCGCAAGACCATAAAGCCCGTGACGACCGCGACTTAGGACCTAACACCGGTGGTATGGGCGCTTATTCCCCCGCCCCGGTCGTGACGGCCGACATTCACAAACGGGTCATGCGCGACGTGATTTACCCAACCGTGCGTGGCATGGCCGCCGAAGGTAATCCCTACACAGGATTTTTGTACGCGGGGCTGATGATCTCAGCGGAAGGTGCGATTAAAGTGCTGGAGTTTAACTGCCGCTTTGGCGATCCAGAAACCCAGCCGATCATGATGCGTTTGAAATCAGATCTCACTGAATTGTGTGACGCGGCGATAGATCAACGCTTGGATACCGTGTTTGCCGAGTGGGACGAGCGCCCGGCCTTGGGCGTGGTATTGGCCGCTGGGGGATACCCCGACGCGTATCACAAAGGGGATGTTATTTCCGGCCTGCCTGAAGCAGATTCACTCGACCGCAAAGTGTTTCATGCGGGTACTACTGAGGCAGACGGCGCAGTTGTAACCAACGGCGGACGCGTATTATGCGCCACCGCGCTGGGCGCCACCGTATTAGACGCACAAAAAAATGCGTACGCCTTAGCCAGCACGATTTCATGGACCGGCGCTTTCTACCGCAAAGACATCGGTTACCGCGCTGTCGCCCGCGAACGTATTAAATCTTAACCGCCCTCTACTTTTTTTCTTTGGAGCCATTGCATGAGCAAGCCTTTTGTCGCCGTATTAGATGTCAATCAAAATATTGCCAAGGCGCCGCCGTGCGTGCCACATTACGCCTCAGCGCATGAATGAACTCGCCCTGCGCGTCGCCGTGCGGGTACTGCGTCGCGGCGGCGTGATTGCGTATGCAACCGAATCGGTATTTGGCTTGGGTTGCGACCCCTTCAATGAAGTGGCCGTTGCACGCTTGCTGCGCTTGAAAAACAGGCCGCAATGGAAGGGGTTGATTCTGATCGGCGCGAATTTCGCGCAATTGCGTCCGTTATTAAAACCGATAGAACCGGCTCGACAAGAAACCATCACGGCGAGCTGGCCTGCGCCGATTACGTGGGTGTTGCCCGTGCACGCCTGGGTACCCACGTGCGTGCGCGGGCATCACGCTAGCCTCGCGGTTAGGGTGCCCGCGCACGCGCAAGCACGCGCCTTGTGTGCCGCGTTTGGCGGCCCGTTGATTTCCACCAGCGCGAACCCCAGCGGACGCTTGCCTGCCAAAACGGGGCTGCGTGTTCGGCAATATTTTGCTGAGGAAATCGACTTTATATTGCCTGGAAAAGTCGGCGGCGCCGTTCGCCCGAGTGAAATTCGTGACGGTCTGACGGGGGCTGTCATTAGAAAATAGAATTCACTCGAATTCCCACATGGTTCGCATGTATACTTAAATTGTAATCATAAAACGACGATCATATTAATATGGAGGCTTTCGCACCATGACGACTCCCGACATCTCAGCCGTAAAAGCCTATCTTTTAGGACTTCAAGATCGCATATGTGCGGCTCTGGAAATCGAAGATGGAAAAGAAAAATTTAAGGAAGACAATTGGGAACGTCCCGGCGGCGGTGGCGGGCGTTCACGCGTATTGAGTGACGGCGGCGCGCTCGAACAAGGGGGCGTTGGCTTTTCCCACGTGTTCGGCACCAGCCTACCCGCCTCCGCCACCGCGCACCGACCGGAATTAGCCGGCCGACAATGGCAAGCGGTAGGCGTTTCCTTGGTGATTCATCCACGCAATCCTTACGCACCCACGTCGCATGCGAACGTGCGCTTTTTTATCGCTGAAAAGCCTGGCGCAGAGCCTATCTGGTGGTTTGGCGGTGGCTTCGATTTAACGCCCTATTATGGCTTTGAAGAAGACGCAACGCATTGGCATCTCACCGCCAAGGCCGCCTGCGATCCATTTGGCCCCGACGTTTTTCTAAACTACAAGAAATGGTGCGACGACTACTTTTTCTTGAAACATCGCAACGAACCGCGCGGCATCGGCGGCTTGTTTTATGACGACTTAAACGAAGGCGGTTTCGAGCAATGTTTTGCCTTCATGCGCAGCGTTGGCGATCACTATCTAAATGCTTATTTGCCCATTTTGCACAAACGTAAGGACACGCCTTACGGTGAACGTGAACGCGATTTTCAACTCTACCGACGTGGCCGTTATGTCGAATTCAATTTAGTGTTTGATCGCGGTACTTTATTTGGATTGCAGTCGGGTGGACGCACGGAATCCATATTAATGTCGCTACCGCCTTTGGTTAAGTGGCGCTACAACTGGCAGCCGGAGCCGGGTACGCCAGAAGCGAAACTCTATGACGTGTTTTTAAAACCCGCAGATTGGGCGGGAATGGCGTAAAGAAAGCGAACCTGCGAACAACCGTTGCATGAGCAAGCGTCGTTGAGTTAGACGCTTGCTCAGTTCCTTTTTCTGTTCCTATATCTGTTCCTGAGTGGCCTATTTTTTAGCCATCGCGCGAAGTGCGATAATGCGCGCCTCCGTGTCGGGGTGCGAGCTAAGTACGTCGGCGATGCTAGTGGAATTTTCGTCTTTGGACAACTTCAGTTTGAAGTGTGACTTCTCGATTAAGCTAAGCATATGCGCTAAGGGCTCTGCGGTTCCTTTCGACTTCACCAGTCTTTCACCCGCAAACGCGTCGGCCTCGCTTTCAAATTCTCGCGAATAACGCGATTCCAATACCAACGCGCCAAGACCGGCAACGATCGATGATGTGTCACCGAAATACGAGGCCGCCACGAAAGAAACCAAGGTGCCTTGAATGAGTTGGCGCATGCCATGGTGATTTTTAACATGCCCGAGTTCATGCGCAATGACAGCGGCGATTTCGTCGTCATTGTCGGTGAGTGCGACAAGCTCATCCGTAATAATAATGTCACCACTGGGCAGGGCAAACGCGTTGGCGCCAATTCTAGGTGACGAGCGAAATAACAGGGAATGAACAGGCAAGCCGTCCACGCTCGAATCAAGCTTGTCGACGTGAACCGAAATCGATTCTTGCCGATTCTGCGATAGCTTGCTGGTGCCCATCATGTCTTGATCTAAACTTTCGATGGCAAGTTGAGAAATGGTCCGAACGAAGACTTCAGGCACTTGCGGAGCAAGCGTGAATGCGAGCCAAGGCAATACCCACACATAACTCGCCGCAACCATCAGGCCAACGGCTAACAACGAACTCAACGCCCAACGCCACCGGCTTTGCAGGCGAACCACCCACGATTCACGTACTACGTTAGCCGGCAACAGCTCCGTGAGGGCGCCGGACGCGATCTCGCAAAGGGCACCGTCCGAAAATCGAATCGTGCGTGGCGCGTCGCCCATCGGCTCTGAGAGTTGTATTTGTGAAAGCGGCTCTACGCGCTCGCCGAATTCGCCGGTGACGACCAAGGTGTCGTTTTGAACGGCGACTGACACGGGGTAGCGTCGCGCGGTTTTTCCATCGAAATAATCGGCAACAGGCATTTAGAGCGCCACGTCAATGTCGAACATGTCGGACGCGGCATCACCTACGGCGGGCGCTTTGATCAACTCGCCAGCCACGATGGCATCTAATGCTTGAACGGTATGCAAACTCAAACAACTGGCGCGGTATCGGGCAATTCGAACTTGCGCCCAGGGCCAAAATAAGCCAAAGGTGAGTATAATTCCTATTAGATTCAAAAAGACGATTTTGGTGTAGCGCAACACCGTTAGCGAACTTTCCAGGGAATGGGAATCAAGTTTCGTGTTGTTCCAAACTAAGTTACTGGTTTTTACGCGGATGTAGGGGCCAAGAAAGACCTGGAACCCTAGGAACGCCACGAACACCAAAAAAGGCAACAATGCTAACATCGCGCCGCCCATGGCAGAGAAAATCACGAGGCTCGCTATCAGACCCAGGACAGCCAACACCGGCATAGCAAAAATAAAATAAAAGGCCTTCAAACTTGCTTCACAGCGAAATTCAGCCGAACCGTAACGCAAATTATTGAGAATAAAAAGCCGCATTTGGCGATAAAACGCAGGAAATAGGATACCCAGCGTGACTATCGCCAAAACGCCATACCCCAAAAAGGCGATCGCCGCATCTCGGTAAGTGCCATGAAACGAAAAACGCAATCCTCGATAACTGGTGTTGTGCGCACGAAAGCGCATGGCGCGCACGACCAACCACGGAATAGCGGGGAGTAATACAAGAAGAATGACCGCGTAAACGTATGGCCCCACCGTGTTGCCGACAGCCAGCGCGATGCCAATGACCAACGCAATGCTCTGACCAACCAGTATAGCCTTCGGTTCGCCGTGAAAATCGAAACCTGAGTTATCGAGCACCAGATTTCGATGAAAATACTGCTCGCGCCGAACTTTTGCCCATGCAGCATAGATCCCAAGTGTTAGCACTATCAACAACAAATTCACGATCCAAATTCTAAAATATTCGCCGCCATAACCTGTGAATTTGAACGGGTACGTTTCAGGCTGGGGAATGGGCGCGGGAACGGGATGTACTGGAAGCGCCGGTTCTGCTGCCTCGCTCAATGGTGGAGAATCTTCTTGAGTGGACATGAAGTGTGCAGCCTTTTTTCAGAATGGAGCCGGTGGGTAACAGCCAATTTTGTGTTGACTTTACGCTAAGGCGGCGGGGTCTGAAAAGTGCTTTGAATGAATAGTCACAAATCCTGGCCAATGCAGGCTCAGTTATGGCACGCGTATATCGAGCAAAAGTGCGCTCAACCAGCAATGGATGAGCGCACTTTGTTCGTCGACGACTTACGGCTGGCTAGGCGCAAATACACGAATGCGATGCTCGTCGGGGTCTTGGGCTACAGACATGGCAAATCTCCGCTGCAATTAGATCGTTGGGAAGGTCAGTCGGCTAACATGACGCGGGGTCAGGTTAGGCCGTCGACGCCTAGACTAAACGCCGTGTCTGCCAAAATGTGTCAGTAGTGATTTTTCTGTTCAGCCTAAAAACGGCGAGTAACCCACCCGTTTTGTCATAAAATATTAAGAACAGGCGCGTGCGTGCCGCCCTCGACGTGCATCTTGACCGCCCGCCACCGATAATGATATACAATGGAAATAAGGATATCTTAAAGAGGCGCAATGTCATGCAGGTATCGAAATGGGGTAACAGCTTGGCGATTCGTCTGCCGACCGCCTTGGTCGAAGCGCTGGCGCTGCGCGACGGCGACGACATCGAAGTAATTATTGCCGATGAACGCGTATTCCAAGTGAAGAAAAAACCCGGTAACAACGCGTTGTTGGAACGGCTACGACAGTTCCGAGGAAAGCTGCCAGCCGATTTCAAGTTTGATCGAGACGATGCCAATGCCCGAGATTAAGGCGTTCATTGACACCAATGTGCTGCTTTATCTTATGTCGGCGGACGCCCAAAAAGCCGACCAGGCCGAAGCCGTCGTCCGTGCCGGCGGTCGGATAAGCGTGCAAGTAATGAACGAATTCACCAACGTAGCGCGACGCAAACTCACGATGCCTTGGAACGAAATCAGAGAAGTGTTGGAATTGATTCGGGCGGTGTGCCCTATCGAATCTTTGACCACCGAAACCCATGATACAGGGCGCCACGTTGCCGAACGGTATGGACTTAATGTGTACGACGCTATGATTGTGGCCGCCGCACTGCTGGCCGGATGCAAAACCCTCTATTCCGAAGACATGCAAGATGGCCTACTGATCGACCAACAATTACGCATCTGCAATCCATTTAAAGTGCAGGCGCCCTAGAATTCTAGGGCGATAGAATATATGGGACGACATCCACTAAATGCCAAGAATCAATTACCAAAGGTCCGAAACCTACGCATAAAATGTGTCAGTAGGGATTTTACTGTTCAGGGATGTCGTGAGTGTCGCGCCATTCTTTGAGCAGGGTCAACGAAAAAGGCGTTGGTCTCCAATTCGTGGCGCAAATCAGCCGGTAGAACGGCGACTACCTTTGCGACTGCATTCCGTGCCGCTTCGCCTAAGCGCGCGTCGGCACGGTCCGCCACCCAGCGCGACCCTAACACCAACGCCTCAATTTCCTCTTCCGAGAACATCAGCGGTGGCAGCATGAAACTCGGGCGCAACGCCGCCGGTAGTGCAAAACGCGTTCTTCGGCTAAACTCTTGCCCCAGTAGAAATTTGTCGCGATAACTGAGAAAAGTGTAAAGGAAAGAATCCCATGGCAGCGAAAATCAAGGTTTCGAACCCGGTGGTCGAACTCGATGGTGACGAAATGACGCGTATTATTTGGGCGTTTATTCGCCAAAAACTAATTCTTCCTTACCTCGACATCGACATCAAGTACTTCGACTTAGGCATTGAAAGTCGGGACGCGACAAATGACCAAGTGACCGTTGACGCCGCAGAGGCGATCAAAAAATACAACGTGGGCATTAAGTGCGCGACGATTACGCCCGACGAAGCGCGGGTCGAAGAATTCAAGCTCAAGCAAATGTGGAAATCACCCAACGGCACGGTGCGCAACATTCTCGATGGCACCGTATTTCGCGAACCCATTGTGATCAAAAATATTCCGCGTTTGGTGCCCGGCTGGACTAAGCCCATTTGCATCGGCCGCCATGCGTTTGGTGATCAATACCGCGCTACTGACTTTGTTACCAAGGGTAAAGGCAAATTGACCATCACCTTTGAAGGCGAAAATGGCCAAACCATTTCGCACGAAGTTTTTAACTTTAAAGGCGACGGCGTGGCCATGGCCATGTATAACACCGATGAATCCATTCGCGGTTTTGCGCAATCGTGTTTCAATATGGCGTTAGAAAAACGCTGGCCGCTTTATTTTTCCAGCAAGAACACCATTCTCAAAAAATACGATGGTCGCTTT
>JANOTC010000431.1:0-2333 GCA_031416175.1 Gammaproteobacteria bacterium | reverse complement strand
CTGGGTTAAAGCATTCTTCCGCACGGCTTGTTAGAACTTCATCACAAAGCCCAGCACTAGGAGCTGATTAATATGGATAGCAAAAGACAGGGCATGCGAAAAAATTGGCATCACTGGTTTGTTCTACTCTTCGGCTGGCTGATCGCCGCGTTGCCAACCGTGCTACAGGCAGCGGAAGTCACCCCGATTCGTTTCGGCATTCTCTCCACCGCCCGACCCGGACGTATCTATACCGAATAGGGGCCGTTCGTCGAATACCTTGGCGAACAACTAGGCCGTCCCGTGGAAATCGTCGTTCCGCGCGGCTTCGACAAAATGAAGCAAGTCGCCTCCGAGGGCGGTGCTGATTTTGTTTATGCCAATTCACTCATGGGGTATCGCCTCAAACAGGGCGGCTTCGCCACACCGATCGCGCAGATGTATAATATCGACGACAAGACGGTGAGTCGGGGCAAGTTTTTTGTCCACCGCGACAGCGGCATCACGACAATCTCCCAGTTACGTGGAAAGCGCATTGCATTCGTCAGTCCTCTGGGCGACGGGGCCTATCTCGCGCCCCGTGCCTTTTTGTACAAAAACGGCATTTCCACCCAAGAATACATTACCGAGGTATTCACCGGGAACCTCTCCAATTCACTTCACCAGGTTTTACTGAAAGAGACAGATGCGGGAGCGATGTGCGGCGTGAATTACCGGTTACTGAGCGAGAAACTTGCTCTCGGCGAGCTTAATATCATCGCTGAAACCGACGAGTTCGCAGAAACCGTGATCGCGGCAACTAAAGGAATCGATCCCGATTTGGTGCGCCGTTTTAAGCAGGCCGTGCTCGGCATGCACGAAACGGAGGCCGGCAAACGCATTTTGGCGGGTATGCGGGATTTGAAAATCCAGCGCTTTGTTCCCTACGATGAACGAATCGAGGACATTACACGCAAGCTGCTGCGCGAAGCCAAACTTGAACCCTGACATGCGTCTGAGCATCTTACCTTCAGGCATTTTTCTCCGATTGATGCTTGGACTTGGGGCAGCGCTCTGCGGCGCTGTAATCGTGATGGGTTACTGGTTGTTTCGCGAGGCGGAAAACCTCCACGAGGCAGCTCAACTCGAACAGACCAAAGCGTTAGCCCGTAGTCTTGCGGAAGGCAGCCTGGACGCGTTGGTTAGCAAAGACTATGAGCTGCTTTAACGCTGGGTGGCGGCAGCTGCCCCTGGCGGTCCCTACGCCTATGCGTTTCTCGCTACCGCCGATGGCCGGATCTTGACTCATAGCGACCCGGCTCTAGTGGGATGGCATATTGCGCCGCTGGGGCAACTGCGATCCTATCTAGTGATACCCAGAGGCACAGAGGAACAAGCGGTAACGGAAGTTATATACCCTGTACTTGCAGGAAAGCGCCACCTTGGCTGCGCCCACCAATATCGAGCCCCTTTTTCTATCAAGGCGCGACGAAGTTGGAACGTTAGCGCGCCTTCACTGATTTACAAAAACGTCTGGCCGTAGCCTATGAGTCGCCGCGCCACGAGGAAGACCACCTAAGAGAGTTGGTCCAACAACGCACCGCTCAGCTAGAGGCGACAAACTCGATGCTGCAGGGAAAGACTTCCTTGCGCGCGTGCGCATCGCTACGCAACGCATGGGGGACCTCATCGATGATCTTCTGGGTTTGTCGCGCGTGACGCGCCAGGAAATGCGCAGGCAGACGGTGAATTTAACCGAGATCGCCCAGAATATCGCGCAAGAACTGCAGCACAAAGAGCCTGAGCGGAAAGTTACCTTTGAGATCGCTGAACAACTTCAAGCGCTGGGCGATCCCGGCCTGCTCAAAATTGTAATGGATAATCTCTTGGGCAATGCGTGGAAATACACCGGCAAGCATCCCACAGCAAAGATACAATTTAACTCCACTACCCAGGACGGGGAAGTCGTTTATTTTGTGCGGGACGATGGCGCGGGCTTTGATATGCGCTACGCTGAAAAGCTCTTCAGCGCTTTTCAGCGTTTACACAAAACCGATGAATTTCCAGGCACAGGAGTGGGGCTTGCCACCGTCGCGCGCATTATCCACCGCCATGGCGGCTCGTTGCGCGCGGAGGCTGACATAGAGAAAGGCGCGACATTTTATTTCACATTGCCGAAAACGTCGTGAACGTGCCCAGATAACGACTAACGATTGACCAATTAAAGCCGCATCCCTATCGTCGGCTTGAGCGACCGCCAATAGGGGGGTGGCAGAGGATTCCCTTACAACGATATCCCCAAAATCAGCAAACGATTGCGACTACCACCGTTTGCCGCCGCGGGGCGCACCAGCGGATTTTTCTTGTGCTTCATT
>JANOTC010000430.1:0-5208 GCA_031416175.1 Gammaproteobacteria bacterium | reverse complement strand
CGGCACCGGCCTCGGCCTCAATATTTCAAAACGACTGGCCCAGCTACTAGGCGGCGACCTTACCGTTGAGAGCAGCAAAGGCGTTGGCACCTGCTTTCATCTCGATATCGCCGCCAACAAATTGGCCGATGCGAATGATGTCTCTGGCTGGGAAGCAACGAACCGCCACGATTCCAAGGAAGCTGCCACTGCCGTTCCGGTGCTATGCGGACACGTGCTTGTAGCCGAAGACAGTCCCGATATTCAGCGTTTGGTCTCCATGTATGTGCGAAAAACGGGCGCTGAAGTGACCTTGGCAGAAAATGGCCAAGTGGCGATTGAACATGCACTAAGCGGCGATTTCGATCTCATCCTGATGGACATGCAAATGCCCGTTATGGACGGTGTGGACGCCACCACCTGGCTACGCAAAACAGGCTATGACAAACCCATTATTGCCCTAACCGCTAACGCGATGCAGGAAGACCGCGACCGTTACGGTGCGGCGGGAATCAACGGTTTTCTGCCAAAGCCGATTGTTCAGGCTGATTTCTTTGCGGTGCTGGCACGCTATCTCGAACCCGCCTCCAGTGGCGTTAACGACACCCATGAATCGAGTGATGACGATGAATTCCAGAAACTCGTGGAGCGATTCACTGCGGGTCTGCCGGGAATGGTGGACGATATCTCACGGGCGATGGAGGCAGGTGACCTCGCTGCAATTCGATCCACTGCGCACAAGCTGAAAGGCATGGGCGGTAGCTTTGGCTATCCGGAAATTACCCAAATCGCGGCGGAAATCGAACGCTTAGCGATGGGAGGCCAGCTCGATGGCATGCTCGAGCACTATGACCATTTGGCACAACAGGTTCGTCGGGGCGCTGCATGATTCGGGCGATGAACGTCCTTTGGCCCCGCGAAGGGAGCCCCACCAAGTTAGCCTTTGGCCTGCTTGGCCCTAAATTGCTTCAACACCTGTCGAATCTTTTCGTCTTGGTACGGCTTCACAATGAAACCGTTCGAGCCTTGATCCATTGCCAGTTTCACGTTCGCAAAAGAACTGTGGGCGCTCACCATCGCGCAAAATTGGCTGGCGCTGATTTCCCGAATCTTCTTTAACGTGGACAGCCCGTCGAGCACGGGCATGTCTATGTCTAAGAACACGATATCGGGTGCCGGGTTGTTCACTAAGTAAGACAGCGCTTCCTGTCCATTGGCGGCGGCATGCACCACGGTGCAATTCTGCTTTTTGAGTACATTGCTGAGTAAGTCGCGCATAATATTTTCATCGTCCGCGATCAGCGCCGTGTAGCTTTGGGCTGCTTCCTTGCTAACATTGAATGCCTCGACAACAGCGCCCACATTTTGCGAGGTGAATGGCTTGGTAATGAAGGCATGAGCGCCTGCATCCAAGACGAGATCTCGGGTTTGCCGGCGTGAATCTCCGCTAACAACTACCGTGTACGGGTGGTGAGCAAGGGCGGCGAAGCTTGCCAGCACAGACTGCCCCGAGGTATTGGGCATGTCGAGGTCAAGGAAAACGATATCGGGCTTCGTTTCCTCGGTTGCGGCCAATACGCCGTTGCCGTCGCCAAATTCCGCTACTACATCGCAGTCGTAGCGCTTCAGCACAGACCTCAATAGCTGCCGCAGTTGAGCAACGTCGTCGACAATAATTGCTGTGATTCGAGACATTTTAATTCCTCATGTCACATGTAAAAGAGGGCTGTGGGCCAATTTTTGGAAATGCGGACGAATTGTTTCGAGTTCGTTGTTGATAGCGAGTAGCTCGATTTCGGCTGAAATTTCCGTGATCTCGGGATAGCCGAAGCTGCCCCCCATACCTTTGAGTTTGTGGGCCAGTGATCGAACCACATTCAGATCACCACTTTCCATAGCGCGAGCCAGCTCATCGATCATTGCGGGAAAGCCTGCGGTGAATCGGCGCACCAATTCCTGATACTCGTCATCTTCACCGGCTTGGGGGGCTTCACTGTCCGCCGGTTGAAGGTGGGTGGCCAACACGGCGTAAAAATCACTCTGCACGATGGGCTTTGGCAGAAATCCGTTTATCCCCGCGGCATAGTAGTGGTTTCGGTCTTCCTGCATCGCGCTCGCGGTTAGGGCGATAATCGGTTTGTCATAACCTGTTTTGCGTAGCCAGGCGGTGGCGTCTTCGCCGTCCATGACCGGCATTTGCATGTCCATCAGTACCAAATCGAAATCGCCGCTCAGGGCATGTTCGACGGCCAATTGGCCGTTTTCAGCCAACGTGACTTCAGCACCCGTTCTGCGCACATACAGGGTCACTAGGCACTGTATGTCAGGGCTGTCTTCTGCAATCAGAACGCGCCCGCGCAAAGCAGGAACCGGAGCAAGGGCCTCTCTGGATTTCTTTGTGTCAGATGCTTCCCAACACCGCAACTCTCCGGAATTCGCCGCTCTCTGTGCCGCGATATTGAGATCAAACCGGGTACCTACTCCCAGGTTGCTGGCCTCACTCGCGTCGTGAGGCAAATACTTACTGAGCACGCCGTACAT
Organism: Gammaproteobacteria bacterium; assembly: GCA_031416175.1. Lineage (GTDB taxonomy): Bacteria > Pseudomonadota > Gammaproteobacteria > S012-40 > S012-40 > JANOTC01. Next base: position 2,688 of record JANOTC010000430.1, on the reverse strand, counting down.
TGTTACAGGGTCGATCGGTTTCGCAACAACTTCGAGAATACCGGCGCTAAGATATCTTGCCCGGTCATCAGCCATGACATTTGCCGTCACAGCAATAATTGGCTTTACGAATCCCGCCTGCTTCAATTGAATCGTTGCGGTTACGCCATCCATGACCGGCATTTGAATATCCATAAGAATGAGATCCAGCTCATGGCTTTGTGCATACTCAACAGCCAGCTGGCCATTTTCAACAATAACGCAATCGAGTCCGAGCTTTCGCAACGCCAAGACAATCAGCTTTTGGTTCAGCAGAGTATCCTCTGCGAGGAGAATCCTCCCCTTGAGCAAGCGTTTGACCCCCTCAGCACCTGGCTTAATCCCTTTGTCCAGCTCTTCTTCTTTATCAACCCAGCGCAGCGCTTCAGCCGGCCCGACTGGCAAACAGAGCGAAAACGTACTGCCCACACCCAGCGCGCTCTTACACTTAATCTGCCCATTAAGGCGTTGGGTTAATTTCTGGACGATGGCAAGCCCAAGCCCTACACCGCCGTATTGGCGGGAAGAGGACGTATCGGCCTGTGTAAATGGTAGGAAGATCCGCTCAATGTCGTCAGCCGCCATCCCTATCCCCGTGTCTTCCACATCCACAGTAAAATTGGCTTCGGCTTTGTCCCCACGGATGCGTAAAACTACCCCCCCCCGCTCCGTGAACATTGTTGCATTTACACATAGATTATCGAGAATTTGTCGGAACCGTGTTGGATCGGAAGTGATCTGGGCTGGCAAAGGTATCTCGTATTTAACCGATAGCGCGACGTTCTTTTGCTTGGCCCTTTCCTGTGCTGTACGCGCAACCTCTTGGATTATTACGTAGGGCGAAAACACCTTTGCTGCAAGCGTAAACTTCCCCGACTCAATTTCCGAATAGTCGATGATATTGTTCACAATGCCAAGTAGTCGACCGCCGGCCCCGCCAATAGATGAAACAGCGCGCTCCCGCTCCTCGGGCGGCAATGCGTTGTCGTTCAAGGAACGGGCAAAACCGATAATGGCCGTTAGCGGGGTTCTAATCTCGTGGCTCATATTAGCAAGGAACTCACTCTTCGCCCGGTTCGCGGCTTCCGCGGCAATACGCGCACCTACCAAGGCGGACTCCTGAGTATGTAGCATTAACGAGGCCTCATTAAGTGCTTCTCCGAGCGCCTCTAATTCCGCACTTCCCCGATTCACCTGCATTAAGTTGCCGCGAGCAACGCCAAGCACCCCGGCAAATTCCGTCGCTTTTTGCAACGCTACCGAACTTCGCCGGAGATACATTAAGAACAACATTGCACCGGCAACAACGGAAATAACTGCAAGGACTAACGTGTTTTCAATGGTATGTTTGGCTTGCGCAAGGAGTTCCTCGGCCGAAAATTCAAGGTGCAACCAACCTAAGCCATTCTGAACAGGCTGCCAAATCGAGAACTGGGTGGCGTCCAAACCCAGCATGAAAGGATTGCTCGAGTCACTGGCGCCGTAATGCCACTTAACCTGGGTGGTTCGCGGTGTGGGTACGTCGACTTTCGCGTTGCCGGCCGCTGTGGTCGGGGCGACACCCGGCCGCTCGAAGGAACTAAAAACCCGCCGCTTATTGTCGATTAAATAAATGGATACCATACCTGGGTAGTCGCCTGCCAGCGTAAGCAAGTCTTGCGCGTCGGCGTAGTTACTCGTAACAAGGGGTGACACGACGGCATTGGCGAGTTGACTGGCAATAGCCGCAGATCTGCGCTCCAAGCTAATCTGTTGGTGACTGATTTGCTCGGAGAGAGTGTAAAGAAGATTTACTGTCACCGTTAAACCGATGGCGAATGCAGCCAGCAAGGCAATCTGCCTGGGCCAACTGCGCGGCCACAACGACCAAATGCCAGGCGTTACTTGACCGCAAATTTTAGACACAATGGAATACGCGATTGGCTTTCATCACCCTACCAGACCGCTGCCGGAAGAACGGATTACTTAGGCGGCGTGAATTTGAACCCCATTTTATACATCACGTCATACTCGTCGTCCGCGACCGCATCCAGCCCCTGCATATTAAGGGCCTTGAGCACCGCTTGTCCCTTTGGATCGCGATCCATCTCCAACATGGCTGCTTTAATCTTATCGACCGCGGGCGACTGGACACGTGGATGCGCGATGAAGGGGAAAGGCGGAATCGGCTTGGATTCCCAGAGAACTCTGAGCTGTGACTTTAACTCAGGAGCCAAGACGCCAAATGTGCGGATCTCGCCGCCACCCGCAGGAAAACGCCGCCCCGCCACCGCCCAAGCCCAGCAAGGAGGAGTTGCTGGCCATGGTGAGGAGCCTGACCGGTTCCCTTTCCCTCCCGCAGGAAGCCGATTACGACAAATTACGCCACGAAGCCTTGTTGGAAAAATATGGCCCGCTTTGACTCTCTGTGGCTGGATTCGGATGTGATCCTCGACTGGCTGACGAATCGTCAGCCATGGGCTGCGGGCATCACCGAACTGGTCGAGCGGGCCGTGGCGGGAGAATGGGACATCTGGGTCTCTCCCCTGATTTTAGCCAACGTCCACTATCTTTACCGCAAGCAGGAGGGTTCTGCTAAAGCGTTGGATGCGATCCGCAAGCTGGCCATCATCGCCGGAGTGGCACCCATGGACGTCACCCACGTCCAGCAAGCCCTCGCCAGCGGACGCG
>JANOTC010000429.1:0-12601 GCA_031416175.1 Gammaproteobacteria bacterium | reverse complement strand
CCTAGTCTGATCACGAGGCGGGCGAGGATGAGTCCCCTCTAAATAACAGGTAATTAGCACAAAATATTTGTTGTATCGGCAATTAGCTGGCTCTCAAGAAATTCGGTGAGCACGGCGATAACTGTTACGTCCGCTGCTTAGGCGGCGCCGAATTCGACATTGGAATAGTACTTATTGAAAGCCGACGTGGGGTCGGAAAGGGGTTTATATGGACAATCAATCGTCAACTCAGGCGCGAATAATTAGCCTTTTTTTAATGATATTTCTACTCGCATTCGCTTCGTCAACGCGCGCCGAAGAGCACTTTGCCTTAGAGTTTGGCAACAGTGCAAAGGGCGCTCAAATCGGACGATTGATCTATCAAAGGACTATTTACGACCAAACCGAAAGCAATTGCCAGTGCGATGCGGCGTTTTTGGAATTTAGTATCAGTCACTGGAAGTCACGCAACAGTGCGGTCGGTTCTGACTACCTCTATGAGGTGGGTGTTCAACCCGTCTACCGTTTACAGCGCGGACCGATCTCGGCCGGTTTCCAGGTTCGCCCGTTCCTCGAAGTGTCGCTCGGTGTTCACTATCTTAGTAAGACTGTGCTAGCCAACACGTCCTATTACAGTTCTACCAAGTTCCAGTTTGGTTCACATTTGGCCTGGGGTTGGACCTTCGGCAAGAATGATGCGTTCGTGTTGGCGCAACGTTTCCAGCACCTCTCGAATGGCAATATTCGCTTGCCAAACCCGGGAATTAATTATCAGCTTATTCATATGTCTTATCGATATTGAGTCTGGGAGTTTGGACGGTTCAGTCGAAACTCTGCGTTAAGGCTTGGTTAATTCAATAGGTAGAAAATTTCGACTCGACTTTGACGGCTTTCTCGCTATCATTACGATCCATTGAACCTTTTTCGCGCCGAGAGATGAGTAGCCGCTGATGGGCATTTATGATTTCGGGCCTCGAACGGGTGGTTAAAGATAATGACGAAGCGCACTTGGTTAGTTTTAGTATGTTTAGTCTTGTTGACAGCCAACGTGGCAGTGGGTCGCCTACTGGGTTCGGCGGGTGATCTCGTTCCGGTTAAGTTCGTGGGTGATTTCCGCCAAGGGCTAAGCGCCGTGTCGGTGGGTTCCGTTGACGACCTAAAGCGCCTTTTCAAATCAGCGGGTTATTCCTGGCAATTGTTGTTGCAGGGTTCCGTACCTGAATTTCTCGTCAGTAATCTGCCGCCTGACTTCGCCAATATTGCCGATGTAAAAGAAAAGAAACGCTTGTTCCTGATGGCGATCACGCCCATTGTGATGGCTGAAAACCAACGCGTGCGCGACGACAGGTCGTCCGTTGAAAAATTGGTAAAAGACGGTTTACCCGCTGGAGGTACGGCAGCGCGGCGAGAGCTTGATGCATTGCTGCGTACCTATAACTTAAAATTAGAGGGCGGCGATTTTGAAAGCGCGCGAGCAAAATTATTGGCGCGTTTGGATGAAATGCCTTCTGCGTTGGTGTTGGCGCAAGCGGCCTTGGAAAGCGGCTGGGGGACATCCAGATTTGTGTTAGAAGGCAATAGCTTGTTTGGGCAATGGACCATGAAGACGGGCGGCGGAATCGCCCCGTCCCAACGCGCAGTAGAAGATAGCCACGAAGTTAAGGCCTTTCCAAACTTACAAGCCTCGGTTCGTGACTATTTGCGTAACATCAATTCCCATGGCGCCTATCAAGAGCTGCGCCAGGCACGGGCGATGTTCCGTGAAGAAGGCTTGCCGCTTGATCCGGACGCCTTGGCAGCCGGTTTAACACGCTACTCTGAACGCGGAAGTGATTACGTCGACGACCTCACGCGCATGTTGAATGTCAAAGAACTCAACTTGATTCATCGTCTTAGCGCGGCAGACGGGGATATTGCTCAACCCACAGGCGGCTAAACCAATAATAGGTTTGTTTACCTGCTGGTACGGTGCAATTCACTCGTGTTCGTCCATCGGCCGCCGATTTAATTGGCGGCGCTACTTCAAAATCACGATACGTCGTGTCTTTCCAACTCACGCTTAGGGGCGTGTTGGCGGGGCCAAAGCATCTAATTTTTAGCGCTTGCGGAAGGTTTTCCGCCAAACTCAATGCCAACGTCGGGATCGCATTTCGCGCATGGACGGGGCTCCACGGTTGAGCAGAGTCTATCGGCATGGCTTTACTGTTTGCACGTAGCGCCAGGTCATCCACAGACGCATGTCCGTCCGAAATCGGAAACCGGGGCAGCACACGAAGATCGGACTGTAAGCCGACCGAGCCGGAGTGTTCGCCAAATCCCACCATTCCAAGCTCAGTTATGATCTTGGTGAGATTGGGGTCAAATTCTCCATAAGGATATGCGAAGAGTGTGGGTGCCTTACCTAGCTCAGTGCTCAGTCGGGTCTGCGCTTTTTCAATATCATTTTTTGCGCGAATTAGGCTAACGTCAGAAGCCTCCCCTTTTCGCCTTGCCAATAGGTGCGCGTGACTCGCTGAATGATTACCGATGCTGGCGCCGTCTGCCTGCGCGGCACGTAGCTCATTCCAATTCATGAATGCCGGATAATGCTTGTCGATAGCATCGGTCCAAACGAAAAGGGTATAGGGCCAATGTCGGCGCTTAAGTAATGGCAGCGCGTTTAAAAATGTGCTTCGATAGGCGTCATCGAAGGTGAACGCAACCACTTTTTCAGGGAAGGGCTTGCCGCTTCGTACATGCGAAATGACCTGCTCCAGTGGCCAAATCGCGAAATCGTGTTTTTCGAGATACGCTAAATGCGACTCGAATTGTTTTAATGTTACGTTGGTGCTTGGGTAGCGCTCGTCGCCGACGTGTTGATATAAGAGAACAGCGGCGCTGTTGAGGGCGGGATCGTTTTGCGCGGCAAAGCTTGTGTGGACAAAAAAGACGCAGGTGGCGAGCGCCAAAAATTGAGTTCGGTGGAAAAGCGAGTGCGCCATGCTATTGTGTGCTCCGTTCGAGCGCGCGATAAAAGTTTTGGAGAGTATATGCCGGGTACTATTTTAGCGGCACTTCTGACCTACGTATTGATGTTGGCCGCTTTTTACTGGCGGAAATCGCGCCGGTTTCACGTAGGCGCCATGGTTGTGGTCATATTGTTTGATATTGCCATGCCGTTCTACTTAATCACCCATCGCGATTGGTATGAACGCCTCATTACTGGCGGTGAAATCCTAAATTTTCTGATTTGGATGCATCTTGGTCTAATTATTACCCTTTACGCGCTTTACGTCATGCAAGTAAAGGCGGGCCTCGCGCTGATGAAAGGCGTCGAGATAGCGCGAGAAACTCATCGTACGCAAGGACTTGGATTATTGGCAACGCGCGGTATGGTGATCATTACCGGGTCGATACTGTATGAACCTATAACGTCCGAGGTCGCGGTGAGCGTGTGGCGTACCGCGAAGGTGGCGATGCTTGGTTAGAAAGCCCCGTGACTTCGCTAGCGGCGGAGTCACGGGTGTTTTGACGCGATAAGCTTATTTGGCGATGCGTTTGGCCGTGATCATGTCGCGAATGATCGGGGTCAAAATGATTTCCATCGCAAAACCCATCTTGCCGCCTGGCACCACGATGGTGTTAGGGCGTGACATGAAAGAATCCTTGATCATATTCAGCAAATAAGGGAAGTCAATCTTGCTTGGATCGCGGAAGCGAACGACAACGAAGCTTTCGTCTGGCGTTGGGATGTCGCGCGCGATGAACGGGTTTGACGTATCAACGGTTGGCACGCGTTGGAAATTGATGTCCGCCCGCGAAAATTGCGGGGTGATGTAGTTTACATAATCCGGCATACGGCGCAGGATGGTGTCGACCGTTGCTTCTGCCGAGTAGCCGCGTTGGGCGCCATCACGATGAATCTTTTGAATCCATTCCAGATTGACGATGGGTACCACACCAACCAGCAAGTTTACGTGCTGTGCGACGTCGACCGTTGAAGTCACTACGCCGCCATGCAAACCTTCATAAAACAACAAATCGGTTCCGGCTGGAATGTCTTCCCATGCGGTGAATTCGCCAGGATTTTGCTTGTAAGGTGCCGCTTCTTCTACGGAATGCAGGTACTTGCGGACTTTGCCCGAGCCGGTTTCGCCGTATTTCTGAAACAGCTCGCCAATATTGTCAAACAGGTTGCCCTCTGGGCCAAAGTGGCTGAGGATGCGTCCGTCATCGCTGAATTTCTTGATGGCTTCTTTCATTTCGACGCGGTTATAGCGGTGAAAGCTATCACCCTCAATGATCGCGGGATTGATTCCCTGCCGACGAAAAATGTGCTCAAAGGCGTTTTTTACAGTCGTCGTACCGGCGCCCGAGGAGCCGGTAACTGCGATGACTGGATACTTGACTGACATGATAATCTCCCAAAACAAGCTATGAATCGAAACCGAAAGCGCAGCGGGACTCCGCCCAAGGCGGTAGCGCTCAATGCTGAGCGCAACGACTAAACGCGCGAACCGGAAAGTATACCCAAACCGTGCCAGATTTGTAGCGGGTTTTTGCTCGGTTTTTGTCACATCGGAGCGTTAGGTCGCGAAAAGAACCGGTTCTGTCCGATTAAATCCGTGACATTATGCGAAACTTCACAGTCGTTTACGGCGGCTGTGGCATAATTCGCCGTTCTTTTTGGACCCCAATGTATTCGCCGTGGCTAAATTTTGGCAATTTTTTTATTCCGTCATATTCCTGCCTGTATTTCGCTTGGGCGCGATCCTGCTTGCTCGCAAGAAGCCCAAATTGCGGGCAACGCTAGCGGGTCATCGCGGCATGTGGGAGCGCATGCAGGTGGAGCTGGAGCGACGCAATCCAGCGGCAAAAATGATGTGGTTTCATGTTGCCAGCGCGGGGGAGTTTCTGCAGGCTTTGCCGGTCATGGAACGCTTCATGGCTGCCGGGTACGACTGTTCGCTTACCGTTACGTCGGTTTCAGGTATTCGTTGGGTGGAAAAGCGACGGGCGGCGTTTCCACGTTTGGTGATGGTCGACTACCTTCCGTTCGATACGCGCGCCAATGTAGCGCGCCTGCTCGGTTTGATTCGGCCCGTTGGCCTGGTTTACGCCCGCTACGATTTCTGGCCGAATTTGATTTTTGATGTGCATCAGGCCGGCGTACCGCAATTTGTGATTGCGGCAGCCCTTAATCCAGAGTCTGTACGGGCGCGAATGGGCTTGTCCCGCGCCTTTTATCGCGATCTCTATGGCTGCATGAGCGGCATTTACACGGTAACGGAGGAAGACGCGCAGAATTTCTTGCACGCCTGTCCCAAGCACGCCAACGTGCGGCGTGTCGGTGATACGCGTGTGGACAGCGTTATTGAACGCGCACGACAAGCGGTTATTCCCGCGTTGCCACAGCGCGTGGCGGCGAGCACCGTGGTAGTTTTGGGCAGTTGTTGGCCGCAGGATGAGGCAAATGTTTTCCCGGCCATGCACCAAGCGCTAGCCAGGTTTAAGAATGTGGTTCTGATTGTCGCGCCGCACGAAACCGAGGAACACTACGTCAATCGCGTGTTGTCCGATTTTTCTCCGCACGGGGCAGTGCGCTTGTCGCAGGTCGATCCGCACCGGCCAATGCGTTCGCGCGTCATTGTGGTGGATACAGTGGGACAGTTGGCTACTTTATACGCCTATGCTGACATTGCCTACGTGGGCGGCGGGTTTGGTCGTGGTGTGCACAATGTGTTAGAGCCTGCGGTCATGGGCGTGCCGGTTATTTTTGGTCCGAAATACGCGAACTCGCCCGAGGCTGTGACGATGCGCGCTGACGGCGTTGGATTTTCAATCGCGAACGGCGGCGAATTTGCGCGGGTCATTACCGACCTCTTAGCAGACGACAAAAAACGCGTCGCCTTAGGCGCCACCGCCCGTGCCTATGTGGAACAACACGCCGGTTCTGCGCAACAATGCTTCGAACTCATACGCGCTGAATTGGACAAGAATCAAATCACTCAAAGTGATTGATTCGGCGCCAAACTCAATTTGCATTCTGCGTTTGTCTGCGCTTGGCGACGTGTGCCATGCCTTACCGGTTGTGCGTTCTTTGCAGGCGCAATGGCCAAACTGCCGATTCACGTGGGTCATTGGCAAGGCCGAGTTGGCGCTGATCGGTGACATCGCCGGAATCGAGTTTATTCTTTTCGATAAATCTTCGGGTTGGCGTGCATTTAGTGCACTGCGGAAGGCCATGCGCGGACGTCGTTTCGACGTTTTGTTGCATATGCAGACGTCTGCACGCGCCAATCTTGCCGCTTTGTTAGTCCCCGCCCAAACTAAAATTGGATTTGATTTTGCCCGTTCACGTGAAGGGCACGGTATAGTGGTAAATCGTCGCATTGAGTCACGTAGCGGCGGTCATCAAATTGACGACATGTTCGGCTTTGCGGACGCCCTTGGTGTGCATAAGCGGGTGTTAGCGTGGAATATCCCCGTTCCTGACGCCGCAAACGCTTTTGCTGAGGCGATCTTGCCTACGAGCCAGCCTACCTTGGCGATCAATGTGTGTTCTAGCCCTTCTTCCCGCGTTCATCGAGACTGGATGCCTTCTCGATATGCGCAGGTGGCGCGATATGCGGTAGAAAAACATGGGATGCGCGTGGTGCTGTGCGGCGGCCCGAGCGAGCGGGAGCGGCAAGCGGGACAGACAATTGAATCGGCCGCGCGTGTTCACGTGATTAACTTAGTGGGCAAGACTAGCCTGAAGCAGCTTTTAGCCGTATTGCAGAAAGCGTCCGTGCTGGTGACGTCGGATTCAGGTCCGGCGCATATGGCGACAGCGGTAAATACGCCGGTGATTGGGCTATACGCGGCCACGAATCCTTATCAGACCGGCCCTTATTTGAGCTTGGATCGCGTTGTAAATAATTATCCTGCTGCGGCGCTGCGGGAGTATGGCAAGCCCGTCGAACAGCTTCCATGGGGGGTGAGGGTTCATGCGCCTGGGGCTATGGCGGGGATTGCTGTGGAAGAAGTTTGTGCAAGACTTGACGCACTCTATTAGCATCGGTGCGGCGAGTGCGGCAAGTAGAAAAGCCATGAGGTCTTTCGTCGAAAGCGTCGCAATGCGTGATTTCAAACAGGGCGGGTCTAGAAGTTTTGTGATTAGTCCGTCCGTTTCTGCCCAAACTTCTTTGCGAATTTTAGCAGGATTGCCGACGATGCGCGGCATGCGTACTTGCAAGATATCTTGCCTGGCGCTAAGGCGGAAAGCTTAGTCGCATCCGCCCAATCTGCGCCATTTCATGACGATTCCTTGTCGCCTACTCGGACGTTGCTCATGATCATGCCGAAAAAGAGCCAATTTGAATGGGTGGAATCTCGTTTGTCGGATGCTCTAGCTCAATTTGACGCGAACAAGTCGCTTCGAACAATGAACTTCCAAATTCCCGAGATGAGCTTGAGTGCGACAATAGATGTAAAGTCGCCTGACCAAAACAATACCCGTTATTCCCGCATTGTGGGCTCCAAACAACTTGTTTTGGATTTTGCTCGATCAGCGGCAAGACTGAGTTTTGATGCAAGTGGTCTGGAGAGTCAAGCATACGGGGCTACATGGTTTTCCGCGCCGTCTAATAATAGGGGTTTGGTGTGGTCTGAGCAACTGAGCGTTGGGGCATGGACACCAAGCTGCGAGTTGGGTATGCGTCGCTTGGGGCCAGCGCTGCCGTAACAATATTCGCCTTAAGGATCGTGTAATTCAAGTCGCGTAGACTGCTTTCCATCGAGAGAAAAAAGGGCTCTGCACGAGAAAGAACAAGGCCCAGATCGGAAGAAGCTAAGGCTCGATTCGACAAAGAAAAAGACTGACGGTTTGAGATAACAACGATAATCCAAAAAATAACAAAATTACGCCGCCCTTTTGAGCGGCGTGTCTGTTTTTCCGCGCTACTTCCCGCTTAATACGTCTAAATATCGCTGAACGCCTTGTTCCACCGTGGCGAACTCGTGCGTGTAACCTGCTGCGCGTAAAGCGCTGATGTCGGCTTGCGTAAAGCTTTGATAACGGCCCTTCAAGTGCTCAGGAAACGGAATGTATTCAATGTCGCCTTTGCCGTGCCATTTGACGACGGAGCGGGCGATATCGTTGAAACTCTGGCTGCGGCCTGTGCCGAGGTTGTAAATGCCGGATTTGTTTGGGTGCTCTAAGAACCAGAGATTGACGTTGACGACGTCGTCTACATAAACGAAATCTCGTCTTTGTTCACCGTTGCCGTAGCCGTCGCATCCCTCGAACAGTTTTACGTTCTGACCCGCCGCAATTTGGTTGTTGAAGTGAAAGGCGACGCTGGCCATGCTAGCTTTGTGCTGCTCACGTGGACCGTATACGTTGAAGTAGCGTAGGCCAACGATTTGACACTTTTGTTCGGCCAAAAAGCGACGGGCGTATTGGTCGAACAAGAATTTGGAATAGCCGTAGACGTTAAGCGGGGCTTCGTGGGCGCGTTCTTCGCGGAAGATCTGGCCGCCGCCATAAACAGACGCCGATGACGCATACACAAACGGGATGCTGCGTGGTAAGCAAAAGTGCAGTAGTGACTTGGAATACTCATAGTTATTCCGCATCATAAAGCGGCCGTCCCACTCGGTGGTGGTGGAGCACGCGCCTTGATGAAAAACAGCCTGGACGTGACGGAAGGCGGGTTCGTCGGACGATATTTTGTTGAGAAATTCGTCCTTGTCCATGTAGTCCAAAATCTCGCAGTCGGCGAGGTTGCGAAACTTTGTTCCGTCACTTAAATCGTCGACCACGAGTATGTTGGTGTGGCCGTGTTCGTTGAGCTTTTTGACGATGTTGCTGCCGATAAAGCCAGCGCCGCCAGTAATAATGATCACGTGCTGAATCCTTGTCCCTAAGAAACTGGGAAATACCGAGGTTGTGGTAAGATTGTGCGATTAATAAGCCATTCTACCCGAGTTGTCAGTTTCCGTGCATGGTCGTGCTTTTTTTTCCGGTTTGTCTTCAAAACGTCCTAGTCGATTAGCCAATCCGTTCGTGCGAATCAGTGTGATTTTGGCGATTTTTTTCGCCGTTTTCATGCTGGCGCGGTTGGCGCTGTTCGTCGTTTATCGTGAGGTTTTCGCCGACCTTAGTGTTGGCCAAGTGGCGTGGTCGTTCTTTTACGGACTGCGTTTTGACGCGTCCACGGTGAGCCTCTACCTCGGCATCCCGATGGTGCTGATGCTGCTGCCATTTCGCTGGACGCGATCAACCCTTTGGCAGGGGATTTGGGTGTGGTGGGCGTATCTCGCCTTGGTCGCGATGGTGTTTTTGCTGGCGGCCGACCTTATTTATTTTGGCTTTGTGCGCCGCCATGTGGGGGCGGAAGTGGCGATGTTCGCGGACGATCCGGTCTTGATGTCGGATATTATTTTGTCGGAACATTGGTTTGCTTTGTTAGTGTTTGCAGCGAGCGCGCTGTTAGTGGGCGTTTTCTGGCGGCGTTTCTTGGCGCATGCGCCACTACCGGCTCGACGAAACCTACCGCGTGTTGGCATTGCGTTCGTATTGTTGCTGGGATTTGTGTTGGCGGGGCGGGGCGGATTGCAATATAAGCCGCTGAGCGTGGGCGATGCGTTTGCCGGTGGCAGCGCGTCGTCGGGCTATTTAGCGATGAATGGGGCGTTTGCCATCCAACATGCTTTGTTGGGGGACAAACCCACTAACGTAAGTTATTTCCCGTGGGACGATGCGGTGAGCACGGTGCGTCGCGATCTCTCCGCGCCAGACGACAAATTCAATGACGCGACATTTTCTTTGTATCGCGAGCATGGGGTCGGCTCTGGCGTCGGCGTTGCAGCCACGGCTACGGCTACGAAACCGAATGTTGTGGTATTGATGTTGGAAAGTTGGGACGCGGTTCATATCGACGTGTTGCGTACGCAAATGGGCTTGCCACCCTTGGGTGCGACACCGAATTTCGATGCACTTAGCCGTGAGGGCACGTTGTATACGCAATTCTATGCCACGGGCCAACGCAGTATGGACGGATTGGCGGCATTGCTGGCGTCTATGCCGACCTTGCCCGGCATGCCGCACATCGGCAAAGGTTTGGAGCAGAGCCGGCTGTCGTTTCTGGGTCAGCTCGCTAAGTCGCAGGATTATCAAACGATTTTCTTGCAGAGTAGCAATCGCGGTTCATTTCACATGGACTCGATTGCCGCGCAAGCGGGATTTGACACTTACCTTGGGGCTGAAGATATTCCACCCGCGCATGCGGCGAGCGATGTGCAGGGAAGTAGCGAATGGGGTGTGTGGGATCATGACACGTTTCAGCAGGCTAACACTTTATTTGCGCAGGCGAAGCAGCCGTTTTTAGGTTTTCTCTTTACCTCGACCACCCACAACCCGTGGCGGGTGCCGAACCCACGTTGGCAAAAATTCGAACCCAATGCGGATCGGGAAAAATATCTGAATACGGTTTACTACTCAGATTGGGCGTTAGGGCAATTTTTCAAGTCGGCGAAGGCGGCGGGCTATTTTGACAATACTGTTTTTGTCATCACGGGCGATCATATTAGCCGCTTCGATGTGCCGAGTGATGACCCGCGAAACGGCTTTCATATTCCGTTGTTAATTGTGGGCGGCGGTGTTGCGCCAGGAATCGAAACGCGGATTGGTGGGCAACTGGATGTGGTGCCCACTATCGTTGACATGGCCAATTGGAAAACGACGTATACGGGTATAGGTCGTTCGCTTTTGGCGCCGGTGAATATTGAAAGCGGGGGCGCGTTGAGCGTGAATGGTAGTTTAATCCAGCGCGTTGAAGTCGGTGGTTGGGTGGCGCACGATTTGACGCGGCGAGTCGGTGGGCAAGCGTGGGTGCCGGGTAGTGATCTGGGTGCAATTGAAAAGCGTTTGTTGGCGACCTATCAAGTGACGAATAAATTGTTGTTAGAAAATCGAGTGGCTCGCTGAAAAGTGGCTCATTGAACTTCCTTCGTCGATAAGGTAATATTTTGTCTCTTAAGATGAAATGTATTCATTAAAGGCCAATATATTGGACTTAGGATTCGCCACCTACAAGGAAGTCTGCAAGGAACTCGGTGCCCGCTTGAAGGCGCAGCGCCTTTCGCAGCGTTTCACGCAAGACGCGCTCGCCGCGCGCGCCGGTGTGTCCTCAGGGACGGTTAAGAACCTTGAAACCAAAGGTCAGTCGTCAATGGAATCGGCCATTCGAGTTGCGCTGGCGCTGGGTTTGAGCGATCACTTGCAGGAGCTTTTCAAGCTGCAAATAAAGTCCATCGCGCAAATGGAGCGTGCCGAACTAACCAAGCGAATACGTGCACCACGCCGAGGCGGCGAGTGAAGAAACTTTTTGTTTACTACAACGGGTGGGGTGAGCACTGGCTGTTAGGTACGCTGGCCGACAATGGTGCCGAATTGTTGTTCGAGTATTCACCGGAGGCGCTGAAGCAAGGCTTTGAGCTCTCCCCTCGGCACTTGAAGTTGCGGCGGGAGGCTTACGGCGGCTTTCCGGACCATCAGCAGCGCTTGCCTGGCCTAATTGCGGATTCGCTACCCGATGGTTGGGGTAGGCTGTTAATGGATCGTCTGTTTCGCAAGAGCGGACTGAATCTTGCCGAGTTATCTCCACTGGATCGCCTGGCTTTTATCGGTGATCGTGCTCTGGGCGCTCTGACCTTCGAACCTGCCAATAAACTAGACCTGCCTCAAGAGAGCGTAAAATTGCTGGATTTAGCGCAGGAAGTTCAAACAGTCGTTGCCGACAAGGACAGTGCCGCGTTGCGCCAGTTAGCACTGATGGGTGGCTCGCCGCACGGTGCGCGCCCCAAGGTGCTCGTTCACTATGACGTGCTAACAGGGTTAATGAGCACAGTGCCGGTGACGGGCAGTCAACCTTGGCTTATAAAATTTCAAGCTCAAAATGAGCATAAGGAAGTGTGTGCACTGGAAGATGCGTACGCACAACTCGCGCGCGATAGTGGTCTAGACATGCCGACTACGCGCTTTTTCGACTTGAGCAAAAAGTTAGCAGCATTTGGCATTTCACGGTTTGACGTGGAAGATGGATTGCGGGTGCCCGTTCACACACTAGCGGGTGCCTTGCACGCGAACTTTCGTCTGCCATCGGCCGTTGATTACACCACATTTTTGCGTGCCACGCGGCTGTTCACACACGACGAACGCGAAGTGAAAAAGGCGTTCGAGCGCGCTGTTTTCAATGTTGTGTTCAGCAACCGTGACGACCACAGCAAGAACGTCTCTTTTCGCCTTGATCGCGACCGTCGGTGGCACCTGGCCCCGTGCTACGACCTGACGTTCAGCGAAGGTCCTGGCGGCGAGCATCAGATGGACGTGTGCGGTGAAGGTCGCAATATCACACGTGTAAAAATGCTGGAATTAGCCGAGCAAGGGGGGTTGGAGGCGAGCTGGGCTAAGGAAATAATGCAACGATTTGTGGAGCAATCCCGTCAGTTCAAGCCACTGGCGATAGACCGGAACGTGCGCAAAGCGACTGTCAAATTCATCGAAGCGGCGATTGACGAAAATCGTAAACGTCTGGGCTGATGCGTTTAGTCGTGAAGGAAAGTCGTAAACGCCATTCCATGCGGCGGGCCAGCGATG
>JANOTC010000428.1:0-2450 GCA_031416175.1 Gammaproteobacteria bacterium | reverse complement strand
TTTTTTATGGGTCAATTTCGGATTAGATAATAACGTGTATTTTACGTAATGTTGCCATGGTGGCACAGGCCATCACTGAACGTGAAAATGAGGACATCAAAAAGAGTGGCTGCACTCACCACGCACGGGGAAAAGCCGAGTGTGGTGCAGATTCGCGCCGAGGATGTCAGTCCCGATGTGATTGGTCGAGCGGTGATCGATGCGCTACGACAGATGAGCGCTGAATTACAGGACGGCGCCTTGGTTTCTGTCGATCCCAGCCGCACCCGGCTGCGTCTTCTTCCTTTGAATCGGCGTTAGCAGAGGGCCAAAAGTCCAACCACCCAAAAAACCCTTGACAAGCCCTCGCCCTCAATCAACGCATCAACGCATCAACGCATCAACGCATCAACGCAACCTAAGTTCGTTAACTTGCCTGTGCAAGTCTTTGCTCAAGATCCTCAGGAACAACAAACAAATACCGCTTTCCAACCTTCGCCTTTGCTAACAGCTTCAATTCATCCGCTAAAAACAACAAATCCTTACGCGCCACGTCATACGAAACTCCGTGCGAATGCTGGTGTTCTTCAATAACATAACTAAAGCGAGGATGCTTCAATGCATGGCCCAGCAAGGCAAGTTGCCGAAAATTAAGCCGACCACTTATTCGTGAATTTTGTGCCAGCAAGTGTTCCACCTCGCTGGCTTCTTGCACTTTATCGCGTATGAATTCATGTAATGAATTTATGGCAGTGTGAATAACATCTAATTGGTGAATCAGAAAGTAGGTTGCATCATTGTCGTCAGTCTCGCAATGCAAGTAGGCTCTGCCATATTGCACGGGACTCTGCTTAATAGCGCGTGAAATTGAAATAAATTCAGTTAGCCAGTAACCTTCACGGGCCATGACCCAATAAAACAATGCGCGCGCAGTTCGGCCATTGCCGTCGCAAAATGGATGATCGTAGACCAACATAAAATGCAAGATAATGGCTTTGATAACCGGATGCAAAAACGCGGTCGACTTATCGGCTTGCCAGGAATCTGCGTTGGCGAAATTGCATAGCAACTGCAATCGCGAGGGTAATTCATCCGCGTGCGGTGGCACATGTAAAACAACGTGGCTCGCATTGTCCACTACGCTTATGATTTCATCGGCTCGGCGAAAACGCCCAGCCTGCGCTTCGTCTTCTAGCGTGCTGTGCGTCAAGATCCGCTGCAATTCAAATATTAGCGAAGGCGTTAAAATGTCATTTTTTGAATCACGAATAAAACACATTGCTTGATAGTTGTTAGCAATCATTTGTTCGCTTTTATTGCGAGGTTCTCGGCCCTGGCGAATCATTTCCTTGGCAACTTTTTGCGTCGTAGATGCCCCCTCTAATTGACTTGAACTGATCGCTTCTTCAATCAAACTACGAATTAAAAAGGTTTCACGTGACTGCGGGCTCGTTATCGCGGAATCGGCGTGTAACGAGCCTGAGGCGTGCCGATCCAGCCAGTGCAGCTCTTTTTGCGCGACGGCGGGCACGCAATAGCAAAAAGCTTTTCCTCGCTTGTCGATAAAGGGCGGAAGATGGCGCAGCTTATCCCGGTGCAAGTAACGGCCTTTTTCATCGACTTCGCTTGTGGTGGCGAGCAGTCTAGAAAACTCAGTGGCGCCGTGCGCAAGTGTTGCAGTGTTCGGCGTCAGCTTGAATCTCACCGAGCGAATGCTCAGTAAACACTTGACATTTTGGTGCTCGATAGTGGCAAATACAACCTGGATGTTGCGGAGAAATACATGGCACAGCTTGATCGCATAACACAGGAACCCGAAATAATGGGCGGCAAAGCCTGTATTCGCGGTATGCGCGTCACGGTCGGCATGGTCGTTGGCCAGATCGGCGCCGGTCATAGTGTGGAAGAAGTCCTCGCCGACTTCCCCTACCTGGAGCGTGAAGATGTCATGCAGGCCTTACGCTATGCCGCATGGCGAGCCGAAGAACGGGAAGTGGTGTTATCCAGGGCATGAAGCTCTTAGTGGATATGAACTTGTCACCACGTTGGGTTGGAGTGTTGGTTGGCGCAGGCTTCCAAGCTACCCACTGGACTGTGCTTGGGGTCGCAAATACGCCTGATTCCGAAATAATGGCGTTCGCCAAAGTTCACGATTACGTTGTGCTCACGCATGACCTCGACTTCAGTGCAATCTTGGCTGCCACTGAGTACAGCCACCTATCCCGATGGCGAAACCCACCAAAAAGATCAAATACGGTGATGGCAAATGAAATATCCCCCTCAAGGACCTTGAACAAACAGCCCTTTTAGGGGAGTCTCTTTCGACCAAATCAGAGACCCCACCAGTGTGCCAGAATTTGTTGTTCGACCTGAAGTTTTTTCAGCTCCTTTTTGAGATCGATTTGGACCTTGCCACCCAAGCGTGCGCAGCAAAATGTCCGTGCGGCGGCGCGTTTTACTGTGCCGACTAT
>JANOTC010000427.1:0-4797 GCA_031416175.1 Gammaproteobacteria bacterium | reverse complement strand
CTACGCAGGCGCCCTAGGTCAACTCGCACAGCTAAAAGAGCCGGTCGATCAATTCTTCGATGGCGTGATGGTGATGGTGGATGACCCGACGGTGCGTAAGAATCGCCTGGCCTTGCTTAACCGCCGGGGAAGCTTGTTTTTAGATGTGGCGGACATTTCTCGGCTGCACGCGGTCCAACCATAAGCTACGATAACAAAGCGGGAGCCGCGAAGGCTCTCACACAATCGGAACATTGGCCGACATAATAATTGAGCGAGTCCCTTCTTTATTGAAGGCAACTCGTTGGGCAGGTTCAAATCGGGGTAGATCATGCGATCAATGCGAGCGCGCGCGGCTTTTTTTGCCTTGCTGCTCTGCGCCAGCGCGGCTGACGCGGCAAACTTTGGCTATGTCCCGATCAACGATGAAAACGGCGTCGTCGAAGTGGTCAACATGACCACCCGGCAGTGGGTTAAACAAATCGCCATCGGTCGCAATGCCTATACCACGACGGTCCATCCCAATGGCACTCGCGTTTATGTGGGCGCGGTCGATAGCGACGGCGTAGGCGTCGTCAGCATCATCGATACGTCCAGAAACGCCATGATCAGAACCATTACGGAAGTCTCGGACGCACCGACCGAATTAGTCGTCCGGCCCGGCGATGCCAAAGTGCTGTTTTCCTCGCATAACCGAGGTGTCGATATGATCGACATCGACGAAACCGTCGCCGAGCCATACGCTGTCAAGAAAATCACAACGAAATACTCCGGCCAAGGCTTGGGCGTAACGGCGGATGGCCAATACGTCGTCGTTGCGGGCAAACAAACGTTGGGCGGCGACTTGTGGGGCGTGAGTTTGGTCAATGCACAAACCGGCGTAGCCATCAGCAACTTAGATTTACCCAAAGACGTCACTGGCCTAACCGTTAACAACAAATCTGTGTTTGTCACCAATCGAAGTGGAAATAACATCACCGAACTTGAAATCACGAACTACGACACACCGGACGTCGCAGCACTGAAGAAAGTTGGAGAATCTATTTCACTCAAAGCGGGTTCGGGACCGTATGACCTTATTGTCGATAGACTTTTTAATCGACTCATCGTTAGCAACAGTGGCGCGCCAAGCATTCAAGCCGGACCGGAAATTTCAAGTGAGGGGTCTTTAGCACTTATCAACTTATCAACGCGAGAGATTACCTACACAGACGTCTCAATGGAAGGTCAAATAAAATTTAGCAATCCCGTTGTCCATCCACAAGCCCTTTCCCTGTCCCAAGACGGAAAAACGCTGCACATTACCAAACAACTGTGGGCGCAGAGTGGCGGCACCTACGTCAGTTCGTTTCGCGTAGTTGCATCCGGTCTTAAAGACGAAGTGGGCACTGGCAACATTAATCCGCGTAACGCCTACAATATGGGCGACTTTGTCGGCCCGGAATGCCCAAAATGCCCTTTGTACAAAGACAACATTACGTTCACCACGAGAAAGGCCCCCGCGGCAGTCAGTCCGCTGGAACTGCTTGCCTTTGCCATATTCGGTGGCGCCATGTGGCTCGCACGGCGCCGCTTTAGATAGCTCCCATCGCGCGCCTCGCGTATGATGCGCCTCGTAAGGCTAAGCAAGCGTGCGCACTATGAAACTCGTCATTCTTGATCGCGACGGAGTCATTAATCACGATTCCGCTGACTACATTAAATCACTCGCCGAATGGATCCCCATTCCTGGCAGTCTTGACGCCATCGCACGGCTCTATCATGCCGGGTTCAAAATCGTGGTGGCCACCAACCAGTCCGGCATTGGTCGCCACTATTACAGCCACGACACCTTGGCGCAAATGCACAACCGCCTGTATGCCTTGCTGGCTGAGCGCGGCGCAAAAATAGAAGCACTTTTATACTGCCCACATGATCCCAGCGACGCCTGCGATTGCCGCAAACCAAAGCCAGGGTTACTCAAACGCGTTCAACAGATGTTAGAAATTTCGCTGCTCGGTGTCCCCGCCATTGGCGATTCACAGCGCGATTTGGATGCAACCCTCGCTGTTGGCGCCAGCCCGATTTTACTGAAGACAGGAAACGGCTTGACCACGTTGAGCAAGATGCAGCCGGGCAATTCAGTGCCTGTATACGACGATCTCAGCGCGGCCGCTGAGGCACTCATTCAAGAGATGAAATAACAACTATCATGCAATATATTAGATCGGCTTTATTCAATTTGATCATGCTGGTGTCGACACTGGTCTACGCCATTCCTTCGGTGCTCACTTTCCCCTTTCCCTATGCCACACGCTATCGGTTCATCACACAATGGACACGATTTAATTTATGGACGCTAGAACACATTTGCGGCATTCGATACAGCGTGCGCGGACTTGAGAATATTCCGAGCGGCCCGAGCATCGTGGTGTCAAAGCATCAGTCGACCTGGGAAACGCTGGCACTCCAGAAAATATTTCCGCCCCACGTATGGGTGCTAAAACGTGAATTATTATTCCTGCCATTTTTTGGCTGGGGCTTGGCCATGTTAGAACCGATTGCCATCAATCGCAGCGCCAAGACCAAAGCGATGGAACAAGTGCTGAATCAGGGTGCTGATCGCCTCCGCAACGGTCGCTGGGTGGTGGTGTTTCCAGAAGGAACGCGCATTCCACCCGGCAAGAAAGGCCGCTATAAGTTAGGCGGCGCGAAACTGGCTGAGCACACTGGCGTGCACCTATTACCCGTTGCACATAATGCGGGTGAGTTTTGGGCGAAACGAAAATTTCTAAAATTGCCAGGCACCATTCAGGTGGTGATTGGACCGCCAATCGACCCGAAAGGCAAAGACGCCGTCACCCTCAACGCGATGGCGGAAAAATGGATTGAAGATGAAATGTTAAAAATAACGAATCGGAAATTTCTTGATAAAGAAGGGAAAGTGCAGGTGCATGAGCGGCGGTGAAAGGGGGCGTAGACATGGAAAGGGCATGCGATACCCGAAAGCAGCACGCTAGTATCGAGCACTATGCGAAGCGTCGCCACCTAATTAACGACCCATGCTGGCCTTGCGTTCTCGTGCACGCTCTAATTCAACGGCAGCGTTTATTTCAGCTAGCCCGTCCACCTCCGGTATAGCAGCAAAACCCGCTTCGATACGTTGGCACAGTGCATCAAAACGGCCTTGAAGCCGACGAATACGTTCAAACAATCGCGCATCCACCAACGCAGCCACCGGCTTGCCGTCCTTGTTGATAATCACACTGTCATGCCCATCATCAATATGATCATATTGGTTATCATGGTCTAGAACGCTGGCTCGGTCAAATCGGCTGTATTACGCGGATTTGGAAACGTGTTATTTTTGTGTTAACGCTCCCCTCGCGGGAGGTCATCCCCAAACACCTTCCGCGACCTCAACAACGCTGCCCCCGACGGATACTTCGATTGCGCCATTGTTATTGCTCGCGAACAATTCCAATGTAGATGGCCGTCCCATTTCGTAGCCTTGGCCAACGGCGACATCTACGTTTGTGGTGGCAGGCGTATTTTCCAATTTTTGTTACGTTACTGAGATTATACCCGAACCGAGCAACGCGCCTATAACTTAGCTTGCCCACAATTCAGCTTGTTTTTGGCAAATATTTTACCTATAGCGTGAATAGCGTGGAGCGAGCGGCGAATCAATCAGCCATTCTATCCACCCGCAGGTATCCACCAAATACATCAAGTTCGGTCCGTCCGATCTCGATATTTAGATGAATTTGCACCACGCGCAATTCCGCGCAACTCTTTGATGGAGGTCTTGGGCACCATTTGAATAATGGACCCCATAGGTATCAATTCAAATTGCTGCCCTGGCTGCAAATGCATGGACTCGCGCAATGCTTTAGGCAGTGAAAGCTGGAATTTACTAGACAACGTTGCAGTGTTCATTTTTCTCCTTTCGTGCGCTACACAATTTCTCATCCCGATTGAACAAAGATGACGCAACCCGCGTACTCCGATAGTAATGTTAGTGGTTTTTTCAAATCGAATTTCAGTGAAATAGACTTCTGCCACGCCGGGATTCTTCGTTTCGATACGCATAACGGTATGAGCATACTGGATGACAGCACTTAACGATTCAAGCGTTGATATCAAGATGTCCTGAAAGTCACTTCTGAGAATGGAAAGGCTTGAACATCCCATATGACAGTCGATTTTTTCAATATCAATGGCGCCCAAATTTTCGTTGGTGCGCGACAGTCTGCGCATTTTTTTCGGTCGCCCAGCATGAGCGTCCAACGTCCGTCTTTCAAATAGTCTCTATTCGTTAGGAATTGTGTCCGCTTGCACTGACTTGGGCAAGCCATTTTTCTCGCTTTTCTTGACTTGAGCCTTTGATGGGGCCAAAGCTCGAAATGGTCACGGGCCTTATTCCACTAAATTCAAGAATAGTGCGCTTCATTTGATTGTGGCCCGGCATACGATATACCCAGCGAAAGTACCATGGTGGGGTATCCATAGTGACGAGAAGGTGAGCTGAACGACCCGAAAGCAAACGATCCCAGAACTGAGAACCCTGACGAAATTTAAATGCAAAGCCGGGTAGGAAAACGCGATCAAAAAAGCCTTTAAGTAAAGCTGGCATCGCGCCCCACCAAATGGGATATACAAAAACGATGTGTTGTGCCCAAGTAATTGCTGCCTGAGCAACCACCAAGTCAGGTTCGAGTTGCTGAATCACGGTATAACCATTGTGAAGCACCTGATCAAAAGACAAATTTCCAACGGATATAAATCGAACTTCATTTCCGGCCGCTTTGGCACCGTCTATGTATGTATTGGCGAGGG
>JANOTC010000426.1:0-9810 GCA_031416175.1 Gammaproteobacteria bacterium | reverse complement strand
CATCCCGTTCGCGCTCGTGCCGCCGTCCTCTTTGGAAGCCTACAAGGCAAGCACTGGCACGGACCTGAACGCGACGATTTTTAACAGCTTAAGCCGTGCGGACCAGTATCATCTGCTATTGCCTTCGGGGTATGTAGACGGTTGGGCCGCCGCTTTTGCTAAGCTAAACATAGGCACAACGACGTGGGCACAAATGGGCTTTGGCATCGGCGATGAAAGTTTGTCAATAACCAAGGACATGATCCGCTCGGACAAGTTCGAGGATATCCCGGCGTTGCTTTACACAGGCGGCTTGGTTGACATGCACCACCATGTGAATGTCTCGGGTTTAGTGTATGTCCCACAATCGATCGAACTGGAGCAAAAAATGGCTGACGGTATTCAATACATAGCTGGCGCGATCATGGTGCGAGATGGGTTTTATGTCGAAGGTAATACTTCGGGGAATAGCATCACCTATTTCGCGAATGATCCGGGCACCTACAGCCAAATTCCATTGGCAACAACGAATCCTGCGGCAGGGACGTTCACGGCCTACACCCCGCCTGTTACGGGCGCCAGCACAACGGCACCTGGCCCGCAATGGGTTACAATTCGGCCTCGGGCGAAATAGTAAGTTTTGAAGGATCCCTCTTCAGAATTATTTGAAGGGATCTGGCTCTGCTGACGTCAGCAGAGCCAGCTTAACGCAACCAGATGAGCACGTACGCCGACGCAACCATCCCCATGAAATTTATTGCTTTTTTTCCATGCAGTTAATCGTCGCTTCCACTAAACCCAAGCAACTGTAACAAGCTCGTAAACAAGTTGTAGATCGATACGTAAAGTGTTGTTGTAGCAAGAATATAGTTAGTCTCGCCACCGTTGATGATGCTGCTTGTCTGCCACAGGATTAGCAGAGACGACAAGAATGCGAACATGGCCGCAACCGCCAAGGAAAGCCCCGACAAGCCAAATACCATGGCAGCAATACCCGCCACGAAGGCGACCAATATCCCCACCATTAAGAACTTGCCCAAGAAACTAAAATCCTTGCGCGTGACCAAGGCAATGCCGGACATAACAAGAAAGGTCACGCCCGTGCCACTCATGGCGGTCATTACCAGTGCGGGACCATTTGGCAACGCTAAGTAGTGGCTAAGCACAGGGCCAAGCCCGAAACCGAGCAAGCCAGTAACAACAAACACAACGCCGATGCCTGAGGCGCTGTTGGCGGTGCGCGGCACAACGAACCAAAGCATGACCATCGCAACAACGGAGCAAACCAAGCTCACCCATATAGGCGTCGCCATTTTCCATGACAGCGCCGCCATACTGGCGCTGAACAAAAGTGTCATCGCCAACAACGCATAGGTGTTGCGCAAGACTTTATGTGAAGACAATAATCCAGCCGCTTGAGTGGTAACCGAACGAGGATAGGCATTCATAAAATTAGTTCTCTCCTGCAAATAAACTTCATACAAAACAATAACTCAATAAAAAACTCAAAGCAAGTTCATAGTCCAAGCAGTCTCGCGCCGAATAGGCGTGCCTAGGGTCATGCGATTCTATACGCGCAGTTACCGACAAGAACCCGACTAGTCGCGCGCCAATTGTTCGACCCTGATGCGCATCACGTCCCCGCGCGTTGTTTTCAACGCTTGAATCTGACGAATGGCGTCATTCATATATCGCTCCGTAGTTCGATGCGTCAACATGATAATAGTTGCATCGGACACATCTATTGCCGGCGCCTTTTGTACAATCGACTCAATGCTAATACCACGATCACCGAGGATTCGCGTTACTTCAGCGAGTACGCCGGGACGATCTTCGGCACGCATGCGCAAGTAATAACTCGTTTCAACGTCTTCCATCGGCAAAATAGACATATCTGACAACGCATCGGGTTGGAACGCAAGATGCGGCACGCGATTCTCCGGGTCAGTCGTCAACGCTCGAACGACGTCTACGAGATCCGCCACCACGGACGAGGCCGTCGGCTCAGCGCCCGCGCCAGCACCGTAGAACATAGTCGGCCCGACCGCATCACCTTTTACCAAAACGGCGTTCATCACGCCATCAACATTGGCGATCAAACGACGCTCTGGAATCATGGTCGGATGGACGCGTAGTTCAATGCCCCTAGCATTGCGCTTGGCCATGCCAAGATGCTTGATGCGGTAGCCTAGCTGTTCGGCATAGGTAACGTCTTCGCGCGATATCTTAGTAATGCCTTCGATGTACACTTTCTCAAATTGCAAAGGAATACCAAACGCAATTGCGGCTAAGATAGTGAGCTTGTGCGCAGCATCAATGCCCTCCACGTCAAAGGTCGGATCCGCTTCTGCATAGCCGAGGCGCTGCGCCTCCGCCAACACATCGGCAAAGTCGCGACCTTTATCGCGCATCTCGGTCAAAATAAAGTTACCTGTGCCGTTGATAATACCCGCGAGCCAGTCGATTCGATTTCCGGCCAAGCCTTCGCGCACGGCTTTAATAATGGGAATTCCGCCTGCCACGGCCGCTTCGAACGCGACCACCACGCCCTGGCGCTGCGCTTGCGCAAAAATGTCATTGCCATGCTTCGCGATTAACGCCTTATTAGCCGTTACCACGTGCTTACCTTTAGCAATGGCGCCCAGCACCACTTCACGTGCCACCGTATCGCCACCCATCAGCTCAACAACAATCTCAACATCCGGGTCATTGACGACATCAAACGGATTTTCGCTCAAAACAATGCCCGTGGTGTCGCACCCACGCGGCTTGCTCAAATCGCGCGCCGCCGCGCGCACTATTTGAATACCACGCCCAGCACGCCGCGCAATTTCTTCACCATTGCGCGCCAACACATTGACCGTGCCGCCACCCACTGTTCCTAACCCCACCAAACCTATTTTAACTGGCTTCACCCAATTACTCCGTTTCCGCTGTGCCCGAGAACACGCCATCTCGACGAAACATATCGCGCATACAACGAACGGCTTGCCGCGTACGATGCTCGTTTTCTATGAGCGCGAAACGCACATGATCGTCACCGTATTGGCCGAAACCAATACCTGGCGCTACCGCCACTTTGCCTTCCAGCAAGAGCTTCTTAGCAAACTCAAGTGAACCCATCGCCGTATATTGCATTGGAATTTTGGCCCACACGAACATGGTGCCGCGCGGCTTTTCTACTTCCCAGCCAATGCTGTTTAGGCCATCGCACAACACGTCACGACGCCGACGATACAACTCAGCGATTTCTTGCACACAATCTTGGGGACCTTCCAAGGCCGCTATGGCAGCAATTTGGATCGGCGTGAACGTGCCGTAGTCAAAATAAGATTTAAGCCGCGCCAATGCCGACACAAGAGTCTTGTTGCCACACATGAAACCGACTCGCCAGCCGGGCATATTGTAGCTCTTAGACATAGTAAAGAACTCGACTGCCACGTCCTTGGCACCCGGAACTTGCAGGATGGACGGCGCTTTATAACCATCAAACACGATATCGGCGTAGGCCAAATCTTGCACGACCCAAATTTCGTGCTCACGCGCTATCTGAACAACCCGCTCAAAGAACTCAAGCTCGACGCAATGCGAGGTCGGATTGCCCGGAAAGTTGAGAATCAACATTTTCGGCTTGGGCCAACTGTCTTTAATCGCTTTTTCAAGTTCGGAAAAGAAATCGACCCCTTCGACCAAAGGCACATGACGAATATCCGCCCCCGCAATAACACCGCCGTAGGGATGAATAGGGTACGCAGGGTTCGGTACCAACACGGCGTCGCCGGGTACCAAGGTCGCCAACGCTAAATGGGACAAACCCTCTTTCGAGCCAATCGTCACGATCGCTTCGGTCTCGGGATCGAGATCAACATCGTAACGCTGTTTATACCAATTGCAGATCGCCCGCCGTAAGCGAGGAATGCCTTTGGAGAGCGAATAACGATGCGTATCGCCGCGCTGCGCCGATTCCACCAGTTTGTCCACGATATGTTGAGGGGTCGGCTGGTCCGGGTTGCCCATGCCGAAATCCACGATGTCTTCCCCGCGTGCTCGGGCCGCTGCCTTGAGTTCGTTGACGATATTGAACACGTAAGGGGGGAGCCGATTGATACGCTGAAAATCGGTAAACACTGTCACTTGGCCTTGTATAGGTTGAGTTCAATTAGCAAACCCACAACCATACTTGGCTGCAAGCCGACTGTCAAATACTTCGCCACGGATATTTCCAGGGAAGACATTATTAAACAATATGTTACAGGATTTAGCGTACACCGCTTTGCAGCTACCCGACGCGGAGTAATTGACACCAGTTGCAAATCACACCCCGTCTGGATCGGGATTACAGTCCTCGACAAATGGGTCGATAACCCTCTCTTCGGGCAAACCAAAAACGCAAAAAGCGATGCCTAACCTCTATACATGTGGATACCGACTGATTTATGCTTGGCAATTGGGGCGACTACGCGTGATAGCCAAAAGAATTATAATACTCAGATGGAGGGCCAAGATTCAACATGGAATATTTCCCTAGCTATCTGCTCGGCTTTTTGGTCGCGACCGCCTTAATATGGCTACTCCAGCCCCTGGCCCGCTTTGCTGGCTTGGTTGACCACCCCGGCGGCCGCAAAAAACACGACGGCACCATTCCCTTGATCGGCGGCATCGCCATGTATTTTGGTTTAGTGGTGGCAATCGCCGGCATTCAAGCCCCTATTGAAGGCATCGGCGGCCTGTTACTCGGTTGCGGCGTCTTACTCGTTGTCGGCACCATTGATGACAAGAAAGGCCTTTCCACCTGGATACGATTCCTCGCGCAAATCGTCGCTGCGCTGATCATGGTTTTCGTCAGTGGCGTCAAACTGACCAGTCTTGGCCATTTGTTTGGCAGCGAAGCGATTGAACTCGGTATGTGGTCAGTGCCGTTTACCGTCTTCGCCACGGTCGGCGTCATTAATGCGCTAAATATGTCCGATGGCATGGACGGACTGGCTGGGGGCCTTACCCTAGTCACCGTCATTGGCCTCATGGTCGCCGCCGCCATGGGTGGCAACGAAAGCCTCTATTATTTGTTTCCTGGCATTGTCGCCGTGTTGGTGGCGTTCTTAATGTTCAATATGCGCACACCTTGGCGTCCCCATGCCAAAATTTTCATGGGCAATGGCGGCAGCATGATGCTGGGGTTTACGGTGGCATGGCTCTTGGTAAGCCTGTCGCAGGGCGACAAACCCAGCGTAGCCCCTGCCACCGCATTATGGCTTTTCGCGCTACCGCTGTTAGACACTGTCTGCATTATGATTCGGCGCGTAATCAAAGGCCGCTCACCGTTTGCACCGGATCGAGAACACTTCCATCATATCTTGCTGGTCGCGGGCTATAGTTCTGGCCAATCGGTCGCCATCATGTACGCATTGGCAGCGCTACTCGCCACCGTTGGCATACTTGTTGACGCCTTCGGCCTCTCCGAGACCATCATGTTTATTGCTTTCCTCGGCCTCTACGCGCTCTATTTCTGGGGCATGAACCACGCCTGGCGCGTCATGAAAGCGATTAAACGCGAGCACGCTCCGGAGCTTCACGAGCAAGAAAAAATTACCGGCTCCACCACCACGAGTCGAGTCCAAGAATAGCGTTTCGACCATGCGGCAGTTTGACTTTCTGGGAACATGCTTTATCCTCACGCCTCGGCCAATTAACTTATAGTACGGTCAAGGATGCGATTCATTAATTTAGTTACCATCGCCTTAGTTTTCGCGGCGTCTTTCCTACAACAATCGTATGCGGCCACAAACTCACCCTTTGCAGCACCTTCAACCACGAGTGGGGCGAATGCCGCTGCCGCACAAAGCGTCTTGGCTAGCCAACCAAACAGTATCGTGCAAATAGCGCCGCCCGCTGCACTCATGCCAACTAACGGACAAGGCGCGCGCATTCTCGCCAACGAACAATTACCGGAAGAGAAAGCACGGCCTAGCGACTTTCAGTCGTTCGTTAAGCAATCCATAGGTGTAGATTTGCCGGTGTACGGACACACCCTTTTCAAAAACGTACCCACTACATTCGCACCCGTCGAAAATATTCCAGTGCCGCCTGACTATGTCATTGGCCCCGGCGACGAAATACAAGTGCGCGCCTGGGGACAAGTTGACATTGATGTACGCGCAATCGTTGACCGTGTTGGTAGCCTGTATATTCCCAAAGTCGGCAACATTAATGTTGCGGGTCTGAAATACGCTGATCTATCTGATTTTCTGAAAACCGCCGTCGGTCGATTGTTTCGCAATTTCGATTTAAGCGCGAACCTGGGTCAGTTACGCTCCATTCAGGTGTTTGTCGTCGGCCACGCGCGGCGCCCCGGCACGTACACGGTAAGTTCTCTGAGCACGCTGGTGAATACGGTTTTTGCTGCTGGTGGCCCGGCCGCGACTGGCTCCATGCGCCATGTGCAACTGAAGCGCGGCAATCAAACTATTACCGTTCTAGATATGTACAATTTATTGCTCAACGGCGATATGTCGGCAGACGCCAAATTGCTACCCGGCGATGTCATCTTTTTTTCCCCCATTGGACCTACTATCGCGGTAAGCGGCAGCGTCAATGTTCCAGCCATCTATGAGCTAGCCGGGCCTACGTCGCTTAGCGACGTGTTCGCCTGGACTGGCGGACTAACGAATACGGCAGGCGCCAGTGTTCATTTGGAGCGGGTTGAGAACCATCAGCAACGTACTGTGTTAGAAGTTCAATTGACCAAAGCCGGCCTATCTACCGCACTAAGAGATGCAGACATCATCCGCGTTCGCGGTCTTTCATCGCGTTTTGAGAACACGGTGACGCTAAGAGGAAACGTCGCAGAGCCGTCGCGTGTCGAATGGACTACCGGAATGCGCATCAAAGATCTCATTCCCGACACCTCCTTTTTAATTTCGTCTAACTATTGGCAGTCGAAGAGCCCCGGCATTAACACGCTGGGCGGAAATGCGACGACGATTCAAAGCGAAATTAAAAACAGCCTTAGTGAAGTCAATTGGGACTATGCAGTCATCGAGCGGCTAAATTGGCAAGAACTCACAACCACACTCATCCCGTTCAATCTAGCCAAAGCGGTAAAGGACGCAGACCCGAAACACAATATTCTTTTGGAAGCAGGTGATGTTGTCACCATTTTTTCCAAAAATGACGTGCAAGTCCCTATCGCAAAACGCAGCACGTTCGTCACCATTGAAGGTGAAGTAGCCGCCCCGGGTGTCTATCAAATTACGCCGGGCGTCACCCTGCAAGCAGCCGTGAACAATGCAGGCGGGGTGACTGATCATGCCTATCTTTTCGGCGCACGCCTAACGCGTGAATCAACGCGGCTACTGCAGCAGAAGCAGATGGAAGAAGCTGTCAGCCGACTTGAACGTGAGATGGAACGTGACGCCGCGTTTCGCTCACGCAGCGTGCTCTCGGCAGAAGATGCCAGCGCAGTCCAGTCTGAAGCAGTAACGAGACGCAACATAGTCGAACGCCTTAAAGGCATTAAAGCAACGGGCCGCATTGTGTTAGAGATACCAACTCAGGCCAACAAGAATACCGACATTCCGGACATCGTCCTTGAGGACGCTGACCGCCTGTACATTCCGTCCGCGCCCTCCACGGTTGGCGTACTCGGAGCCGTATACAACGAGAACACTTTTCTGCATCGAAACGGCAAAGAACTTTCCGATTATATTGCTCAAGCGGGCGGCCCCACCAAGAATGCTGACAACCGCGAAGCCTATGTTTTACGTGCGGATGGCTCGACGGTGAGCCGACGCCAATCTGGCTGGTTTGGCTCCGGCTTCGAGAATTTGGACATGATGCCTGGCGACACCGTCGTGGTACCCGAAGACCTAGAGAAAACAAGTTGGGCCAAAGTCTTGAAAGATTGGACGCAAATTTTGTATCAATTTGGCCTAGGCGCCGCTGCAATCAAAGTGCTGAATCAATAAACGCATTGCCAACGGTTGCGGCTTAGGCCGCAGCCGGGGCAGGCAACAGAAATGAAAAGGACGTGCCCTTTTCCAAGGCGCTTTGCACTTCAATTCGGCTACCATGCAACTCTAAAATTCGCTTGGCAATGGCCAAGCCCAAGCCACTAGAACCTGGATTAGCATTGCGACTCTTTTCCAGTTGATAAAACCGGTCGAAAATTCGCGGCAATTCATCTTGTGGGATTCCACATCCCGTATCCTTTACCTGCACCGTCACGCCGTGTTGGGCCGGTGTGAGCGCCAACTCTATGGTTCCGCCCTGTGGCGTATAACGCAGCGCATTTTCAATTAGATTCTCCAGCGCACGCTCAACCAAGCCGATGTCGGCGTAAACAAAGGGTAAGTCGCGCGGAAAACTCGCGCTGATCAGAATTCCGCGTTCGCTCGCAGGCAGTTCAAACTTTTGAATAATGTCCTGCGCCAGATCTGAAAGGTTGAAGGCTTCGCAATTCATATTGCTGGCATTGGCATCCAATTTAGCCAATTCAAATAGCTCGCCGACTAACTTGTTTAAACGCTTACAATGCAATATCGCAATATCCAAATAACGGCGCCGTTCCTCTGCCGTTAAACTGGCATCTTTCAATAACAAGGTTTCTACATAGCCTTGCAAGGTAGCCAAAGGCGTGCGCAAATCATGCGATACATTGGCGACCAATTCACGCCGCATGGTGTCAGTCTTCTTTATGGCCGACATTTGTTCTTGAATTTGTTGCGCCATACTTTGGAAGGTCGAGGTCAAACGATCAATTTCATCTCCACCTGCGGTGGCTAACGTCAACGGCGGCACCTCTCCGGCTTTAAAGGCCGCCATCGAAAACGCCAGTCGTTTCAGTTTTCTCATCAATAACGCGAATAACAGCAATCCCGCCAATAAACTCGCGGCCAATGCGCCAGCAATAATCCAAGCACTCACATTCAGAATATGACTCTGCGCCAAACCGTCAACCACGCCATCATATTCTTCGCCGCCTAAAACAATGTACAAATATCCCTCTTCGCGCCCGTCCGTGACAACGCGCGCGGCAGAAAACACCTTTTTGCGATCAAAATTACGCGGATCATCACCAAATAAAGGTAACTTAGGTGCACCGGAAAGTATGGTTTGAATCGGTGCCAAATCGACAACGCTACGTTTCACTTTTCCTGGCTCGGCAGAATACGCCAACACCTTGCCAGTCGGGTCAAGCAGATACAACTCGATCACCGGATTAATAACCATCATCATGTGGAACACTTCTTCAAGCGCACCCTGATTGACGAGATTGTCCCGAATTAAGGTTTTCTCCGCAACAATATGCTCGGCCAATTGCCGATTCAATTTTTGATTGACTTCCTGTTGATACAGACGGGTTGACGAGCTAATTAAAGCAATCGCCAACACACCGATGACCACAAATAAGGCCAACAAGACAGCGCTTAATTTTGAATAAAGAGATCGAAACATAACTACGCTCGTCCTTCGGAAAACTTATACCCCACGCCCCAAACCGTTAAGATGTACCGCGGCTGAGCAGGATTCACCTCAATCTTGGCGCGTAAACGATTAATATGGGAATTCACGGTGTGTTCATAACCGTCATGCCCATAACCCCAAACCTGATCCAATAACTGATTTCGCGTAAAAACGCGCCCTGGTTGCTGCGCAAAAAATGCGAGCAAATCAAATTCTTTTGCTGTTAGCTCGACCGCGCGATTAGCCAATGTCACTTCGCGCTTGTCCAAACTAATTCGCAATTCGTGCAATTCAACCGTGTTAACCACTGCCTTTGCCGGCACCGCTTTCAACGCATCGTCGGCGCGCAACAGCTGCATCAGCTCGATC
>JANOTC010000425.1:0-4016 GCA_031416175.1 Gammaproteobacteria bacterium | reverse complement strand
ATAGCGACCTGGCGACCCGCTGTCTTAAGTAAGTCGATGTCTTCCCAATTAAATTCTCTTTTGGCACGTGGCTGCGCCAACACTAGAAAACCGTACAGATCTGACTGCAACATGAGTGGTACAACCAGCCAGGCGTCGGACGAACTACTTAACCAAGCGGGCAGCAACAGCCCCTCGTAGGTCAATGGATCCTTCTCGTATTCTTCAAGATTAATTACCCACTGCCATTCTTGCAAAAATCGCGACAACGCGCCGTCGACGGGTTCGCTTCCTACACCAAAATCCGTACGCCCATAGGTCTGAACCGACGAAAACTGGACTTGACCACGTCGCACCCAGAGACTGCCCGCCGGGCTGTCAACCATCTCTGCGACGGCGCGAATCGCGCGCTCTTCCAATCGTCCACCCTGCGCATCTAAGGACAACTCGCGAATGAGGCGCAACCATTCTTGGCGGTAATCATATTTCGAACTAAAAAAATGTTTGTTGACGAATACCCGAATACGCGAACGCACGTGCCCTGAAAAGAATGCAACGACCATCGCCAACAGACCAACGAATATAAACGCATTGCGCGCGACGATGCCCCAATCGCCGCCAAATAGGCGCAAATAGTAGCCGCCCAGCGCGATGATCAGAAGGTAGGCACCTGCCAACATGAGTGCCGCAGAATGGAAAACAACGCTTCGCGAAATAAAAACATCGAGAGACCATTGCGGATTTCGGGCAACGGAAATGGCGATAATTGGGACGAGCGCGGTATAAACAAAGCCACGCGCATACCACATGCCTGAATCAATTTGTTTGAACAACAAGGCCTCGGTATACAGCGCCAAATCAAACGCAAACATGCCGCCCACGCCAATGCACATGAACTTGATGCCCCAACGCACATCCGGTGGGCTGCGCTTGTATACTTGTTCAAGCAACACTAAGCCAACAATGGCTATAAAGACATGCAGTAGTATTCGCGAATCGTAGCCTAACCAGGTGCTGCCGGGGCTTCCTGAGAATGTCTGCGCCGACACCACCAGAAGAAGTAACGCAGGAAGGACATAAGCCGCAATTAGACATGCGCGCAATACGAATGGAAAGGATTGTTGCGGGCCAATTTGTGAGCGCGCCAACGCCGCGACAAATGCAAGTGTAGCAAAATCGCGTAACGCTTCGAGCATGATGACGTAAGGCGGTGGATACGACGGCACTAGCGATTCGTAGGCCGCCGCTGCTGCCCACAAGGCGGATGCAACGCATAGGGCAATCAACAATGCACCTTGCATGCGCCCCCGCCAGGCCGTGGCCAACAAGACCGCGAACACGAGAAACATCAGTGCGGCACTGCCGTAACTAATAGTGCCTATCAGCATAGCCTCACTCGCTAGGATTCAAGATTTTGACTGTCCAGGACTCAATGCCGAAGGGTCATCGGCGCCAAAACGGCAAGCTCGCGATGGAATGTACTAACGCGCTCCCTTCCCCCACAGGATAACTTCGGCTGTCTGAAACAAAATGGCGATATCGAGAAAAAGACTGTAATTTTTCACATAATAAAGGTCGTACTGAAGTTTTTCCATGGTGTCTTTTTCTGAGGCACCGTAGGGATAACAAATCTGCGCCCAGCCCGTCACTCCAGGTTTTACACGATGACGTTCTGCGTAATACGGAATACTCTTTGAGAAGTCTTCGACAAATTGAGGGCGTTCTGGGCGTGGGCCAACAAAACTCATGTCACCACGCAACACATTCAATAGCTGCGGCAATTCATCGATGCGTAGTTTGCGAATGATGTTGCCAGTACGGGTAATTCGACTATCGTTAAGCGTCGCCCATTGCGCTCCATTTTTTTCTGCGTCAACGCGCATACTGCGAAACTTCAGCACTTGGAATAACTTCCAATTTTCGCCGACACGCACTTGGCGATAAAAAATCGGGCCGCGATCTTCCGCATAAATGCAGACAATGGCCACCAACATGAACGGCCAAGCGATCACCAACAAACCCAAACTCGCCAAAATATCAAATGACCGCTTTGAGGCGTTGCGACTAAACCCGCTGCCAAACCCGTCGGAAAAAATCAGCCAGCTTGGATATAGGAGCTGGAGCATGACGCGACCGGCTTGTCGCTCGAAAAATGTCACTAGGTCGACAACGTCAATTCCGCTCATTTTGCAGTCCAGCAATTCTTCGACTGGAAAACCGCGACGACGATCTGTGGCCGCTACCACAATTTCATCAATATCGTGTTTCGTACAAATTTCGACTAAAGGTACGTCTAGCGTTAATACACTCGCTGGGTCAACGGCGGGTTCTTCCCCGTTTAACTGAACATATCCCACAATGCGGAAGCCACCCCGATCGGTTTTTCGCTTCAGTGTAAGGTCAATGAGTGCGGCATTTGCACCTGTCCCTAACACCAATATTTGGCGTTTAATGGTCTCACGATGTACCACGCGTAAATAAACCAAACGGGCGCCGATCACTCCCACAATGGCGCTGGAAAAGCCCAGAGCGAATGCGCCTCGTCCCATATACAAAGACGGAAAAATGTAGAATAAAATTGTCATGCCGATAAACGCGCAGACAAACGCCAACGCAAGGCGCAAGAACATTCCGCGCAAGCCGTGCCGCAGGTGGCGTTGATATAGCCCCATTGCTGTTACGCAGGTTAACATGACAAGACAAAACAGTACGGCCTTGAGAGATAACGCGGCTGCACCCGGAGCGGTATCGAGATCGCCAGACTGAAACCGCAAGCCCACACCTAAATAAATGGCCAGTATGAAAATAGCAGTCTCTGCAACCCCTAGCATGACGAGAGATTTAGGGATGTAATGCTTGAATATCCGTACCATGCTCAATCTCAATACCACTCCAAAGTCACAAGCGAATTAGCGCCGTTAAACCTTCGACCCAAACGCGAAAGCGCGTACCCTAGCCCAAGCTGACTCAAAACACAATTCGAAAGCCGTATTATCGCTCCTAACGATTATATTTTTACAAAAACTTATTAAGAACAATGCTGCAAGATACAAAAAGCTACCTGCCTGGAGCTACGATGCGCGACTACAAGTGTTCGTCAATGTGATGAGCCTTTAAACCCCAGGCGAGCAAGGTAAAGATTTTTTGATTGCTTTTGCGCAAGCGTTTAACCAACGTCGTTACCAGCGCACGTAATAAATCAAATCCGCGCTCCGGATTTCTTTCCATATACGCGACGAGTTCTTCACCATCAATAATCGCTAAGCGACACGCCGTAACGCATACTACCGTTGCCGACCGGGGTTCACCATCAAACAATTGGATTTCACCGAAAACTTCACCTTCAGTCAAATCAGTCACCCCTGGACTGACTTGGCGCTCCTCATCCAAGCACACCCTGCCCAGCACACGAACTGTTCCGTGTTCAATGAAAAATAGCTCCATGCCGCCGTCACCCAGACGAAATACTTCCGCCCCGGCGGGAAAATCACACCGGCGCCAATGCTCGCCTTGCCGAAAATCAGGCAATTGTAACAATTCTTTGATTTGTTCGTTCATTCATTAAGGTATAAGACCAAGACCGCCTGACGTTATCGCGCATAAAGACGACAACTTTAAGTGCAGGATTGAAACGCGCGATGCACCCTGTGCAGGTACACGACTTAGGTACGGCTTGGTGTTTGCACGCGCTGCCGATACACTATTAGGATTTTTCAGGACTGAAAGGACGCCGAATGAAAGTTACGATTTTTGGCAGCGGGTATGTAGGACTCGTCACTGGCACGTGTTTAGCCGAGGTGGGTAACGACGTATTGTGCGTTGATATCGACGTCGCGAAGATTGAGGGACTTAAGCAAGGCCGCATTCCGATCTACGAGCCTGGCTTGGAACCCATGGTTAAACGCAATACCGAATCGGGCCGCCTTACGTTCACCACCGACGTCGCAGCGGGTGTAAGTCACGGCTTATTCCAATTTATTGCGGTTGGCACGCCGCCTGATGAAGATGGCTCGGCCGACTTACGCTACGTATTAGCC
>JANOTC010000424.1:0-1597 GCA_031416175.1 Gammaproteobacteria bacterium | reverse complement strand
GCTGGCATGAAGCCTTTTAACGCGTTTATATTTAATAGAGAGCAACATGAAATTGTCAATTGCTGCAAAGATCAATCTTGTCTTTATTCTCATCTTTGCGCTTGGCTTTGTCGTAGCAGGAATAGTAACAAATGCCTTGTTGAAAGAAAGCGCCCGCGAAGAAACGATTCAGAGCGCGCGACTATTGTTAGGGTCGGCGAGTGCGGTTAGAACATACACATCAAAGCAAATCGTGCCGTTGCTTCGCGCTCAACTCGAAAGCCAATTTCTGCCGCAATCCGTGCCATCGTATTCAGCCGTCGAAAACTTCAACATCGTGTCACAAAATTACCCAAATTTTTCGTATAAAGAAGCAACGCTCAACCCGACCAACCCACGTGATCGTGCGACGGACTGGGAAGCCGACGTGGTGAACAAACTACGCGCTGACACCAATTTAAAAGAATACGTGGGCGAACGGGACACACCGACAGGCCGCTCCTTGTTTGTTGCCCGGCCATTGCAAATTAAGGATCCGAGCTGCCTCCAGTGCCATAGCACACCCGACGCCGCGCCAATTAAAATGCTCGACGTTTATGGCCCCAATAATGGATTTGGTTGGAAGCTCAATGAAATTGTGGGTGCACAGATTATTTCAGTGCCCATGACGGTGCCATTGGAGCGAGCCGACGCTATCTTTAAGACCTTCATGCTTTCATTATTAGGTGTGTTTGTGTTTCTCTTCCTCGCCTTAAACGTCATGATTCACGTTTTTATTACCCGTCGCATCATCGCATTATCAAGCTTGGCCGATCAAGTCAGTATGGGCCAGTTCGACGCGGCGGAATTCAATACCAAAGGGAGCGACGAATTGTCAGCCCTCGCGCAGTCTTTTGGGCGCATGCGCACCAGCTTGGCGCGCGCCATGAAAATGCTCGACGATTAGTCTTCACATCGGTCATTAATTTATGTTAGAAAAACTGGGCAGGTATCGAATTGATGGCGTGCTGGGCGCAGGCGCGATGGGTACCGTATATAAAGCGTTCGATTTCAACATTGAACGCACTGTTGCCTTAAAGACCATTCGTGCCGAATTATTCAATGAGCAACAAGGAACCGACCTGTATGCGCGCTTCAAAAATGAGGCACAAGCATCTGGTCGACTTGTACATCCCGGCATTGTGACTGTTTACGACTTTGGTCAAATTGACGACATTGCTTATTTGTCGATGGAATATGTGAGTGGTGCGCCGCTCAGTGCGCTGTTAGTGGCAGGCGTGCCAACCGACCTAAATGTGGCCGTTTCCTACATGAGTCAGTTGCTAAACGCACTGGAGTACGCACACAAGCGAGGCGTGGTTCATCGTGACGTGAAACCGTCAAACTTAATTATTACAGACGATGCCATCGTCAAGATCCGATTTCGGCATTGCCCGAATAGAGTCTTCGACGCTTACACAGGACGGCGCCTTGATCGGAACGCCGAGCTACATGTCGCCCGAGCAGTTACGTGGCGAGGTAGTCGATGGCCGTGCGGATGTCTTTGCGGCAGGAATCGTTTTGTATCAATTACTAACCGGCAGTCGACCGTTCTATGGCTCCATTTCTACGGTTATGC
>JANOTC010000423.1:0-1793 GCA_031416175.1 Gammaproteobacteria bacterium | reverse complement strand
TCAATTTCGCCACGTGCCAGCTCGCGCTGGAACACTACGCCCTCGGTTGGCACTACTACTTTCAGCGCAAACGGGGTGTTGATCGTGCCGACACATTATCGCCGATTACCCCAGGTGCTCGTTTCGCCGGTAAGCACATTTTGCTAACAGCCGATCAGGGAATCGGTGACCAATTATTTTTTTTGCGATTCGCACCTGCATTGATAAAGCAAGGCGCGCGCGTTAGTTGTCGCCCTGATCGCAAACTTATACCGTTATTAAAGCGTTTGCCTTGGATCGACTCTGTCCTAGAAACGGAACAGCCGCATAAACCAGACTACACATTCGCGAT
Organism: Gammaproteobacteria bacterium; assembly: GCA_031416175.1. GTDB lineage: Bacteria > Pseudomonadota > Gammaproteobacteria > S012-40 > S012-40 > JANOTC01. The sequence goes on along the minus strand of JANOTC010000423.1, from coordinate 1,462 downwards.
GGGCGACTTGCCGCTCCTCCTTCAGATGAATTCGCGCGCAGATATCCCGCCGCCTTTGCCACTCACCGCCTGTCCGGAACGCGTACAATATGTCGCCAAGCAACTGGCCGCCCTAGGCCCGCCGCCCTATGTTGCTATTACCTGGCGCGCCGGAAAAGCGCGTGAAACGGCGATGAATTTTTTTCTATACAAATCTATTCCAGTCACTGCACTTGGCGCTTCCCTACGCACTTTAAATGCGACGATCATCATTGTGCAACGCGCGCCAATCGCAGGTGAATTAGCCACGTTTACGCAGGAACTCGGCCGTCCGGCGCACGATTTCAGCGCATTCAATGATGACTTAGAAGATATGCTGGCACTAATGGCTAATGTTAATCATTACGTCACCGTCAGCAACACCAATTTGCACTTACGCGCGTCATTAAATTTGCCCAGTCAGGCGCTGATTGCGCACCCGTCTGACTGGCGCTGGCTAAGCGCGGGAACCGCGTCGCCGTGGTTTCCGGGAACGGAGCTGTATCGACAGGCGGTAGATGGAAGTTGGACAGATGCGCTGGAACACCTGTTGCAGAATCTTTTTCGTTTAAAAGAATAGACCTAGCGAGCCGAAGCTTACCCCCGCACCCGCGCCACCAATCCTAACGCCAGAACACTAAATGCTAGCGTAGGCGAAATGGCCGAAAGAATTGGATTAAAGTGGTAAACCAAGCCAACATAACTAAAAATTTGATTGGCTAAATGGAAGCCGATCCCGACCATAACGCCTATCATAATTCGATGCCCCGAACTTACCGAGCGCAGAGGGCCAAAAATAAACGGTGCCGCGAGCACCACCATTAAGGCCACCGAAAGTGGCGAAACGATTTTGGTCCAAAATGCTTGTACGTATTTGTCGGCGTCAACGCCGTTCTTTTGCAAATATCCGGCGTACTCCCAAAGCGCCCACGCCGACATACCTTCAGGACGCACTGTCACCACATCAATCAATGTCGGACTAACCAGTGATGGCCACATTTTTTGCGTAAAGGTATTGCTGGATACCGCGCCATCTTTTATGCGTATTTCCGTGCCACGATTTAAGCGCCAGCCGTCGGAGGGCAAATAGAGCGCCTCTTGCCCTCGCGTAATTTGTGCAAGATTGTGTTCCGCGTCAATTTGAAACAGACTGATATTTCCTAATATGCCACCCGGCTGAATTTCACCGATATTGATGAATGAGTTGCCATCTCGTATCCACAATCCACTGTCAGTTTGCAGGGTGATTTTTTCGCTCATCGCCAATGAGCGTGAGGTTTCTGCATAACGCTCCGCCATCGGTGCCAGCCATTCTCCGACAAGCAAAGCCAACAACATCAAAAAAACGCCGGCGCGTAAAACCGCCCCAATAATTTGCCGCTGCGAAACACCTGCAGAACGCATAGCCACTAACTCTGAACCTGTCGCCAACCCGCCTAAACCC
>JANOTC010000422.1:0-2845 GCA_031416175.1 Gammaproteobacteria bacterium | reverse complement strand
GACCAGTAAAAGCTACCGTCTCGACCTAACGCAATCCGGCCGCCATTTTCCGAGCCGACGGTGCCCTTAGTTTCCAACCAAACACGATTGAGTTCGGCATCATATTTCGCGAGAAACACATCGGTTCCGCCAAGGCTAACAGTGCCTGCCAATTTTTGATCAAATGAACCTGAAACATACACATTTCCCGCGTCATCGACAATGACGCGTTCGGCCACCGCAAAACCGGTTGTGGCTCCGAGCTGAACCTTCTTAATTAACTGGCCGGTGGCGGAAAATTTATAAAGCACTCCGTCCACCGCAAGTGGCGCAAACGTGACGGGAGCCGGCACGCCATAATTTGGATCACTCAGGCCTGCCACATATGCACTGCCGTCTTTGTCGACAGCCAATCCCTGCCCTACGTCAAACCCGCTGCTACCAAACTGCGTCAACCAAATTTCTTTTCCGTCCGCGTCACGCTTTGTTAGAAAAAGATCTTGCCCACCTAAACTCACACTATCCGATTTTAACGCACTGTTAGTTTGCCCGAGCATATAAACGCCCGCGCCATTTGCCACGACAGCGGTTGCCTCGTCTTCTTGATCAGAACCAATGAGTACGGATGATGATTTAATCGCTGCCGTGGTGAAGCTCCATTCTTTGCCAGGAAACGAGGTAACTTTAAGGCTTCTAATCGTATTAGCTAGTTTCGCCGTATATTTCGTATTGAGCTTTAGCTCGGCAAGGGGCGTCAGAACCGCATGGTCGGAGCCAGGCTGCAGCACTTCTCCGGCCGCACGTAGGGACAGTTTATGCCCTCCGTCGTGGCCCATTCCAGGCGCAGGCTCCCGCGGCGCGACGACCTTCGCAGACACAGCAAAGCCGGTAGAGTCGAATAATTGAAAAGTCGCGTTGGTAATGGTTGTTGAGTCCATGAAATCAGAGAACAGCACCTGAATTGACGTTTTTGGACTTACGTCAGTTTCTTCTTCATACGGCTGGGTGTGGAAAATTTGCGGTGGTGGCGACGGTGCATCGAATTCCCAGGAAAACGTCGCTGGGAGATGCTTGCCTGCCGGGCTTGAGGTCACGCGGTGTTGAACGGTCGCCTTGTAGTGCCCGTCAGGCATCCAACCGTCGAAAGGCACAAACTTGGCCGTGCGTAATGCGGCGTCGTAACTCAATTTTCCACTTACGGGCCGATGGTTCATCAAATCTATCACCCGAATCGACTGGGCGGTGAGGGTTTTTGGATCGACGTCCGCGCTAAACGTCACTTCCAAATTAGAATCTAACGCCTCCAACATAGCGTCTGCTTCGGGTGTAACAGCGGCAATTTTGAATTCACCCGCTGTATTACCACTGCCCGCGTCATTCACCACGCATCCTTGACTCCACGTCAACAAAATTAGCGTTAGAATGCTCGCCTTCGATCTAACATTTGTTATCACAAAGCCCCACTTTTGCTTATTGAACGCTATTTTACTTTGCCTTCATTGGGATCGAGCCGGGTAAAAAAACCATCGCCGCCGCCCTGCGTGGTCTGTCCGTCGAATCCGCCACGCGCCGTGCCGACCACAATCACTTCTCCACTGGAGGGTGACACAGCAAGCCCACTTACTTCGCCACTTTCCTTTGAGCGTATTTGGGTTGTCCACACAGCGGCGGGAAGTCTTATTTTAGTGATGTGGGCGCTATTGATGCTCTGCGAAGAGCCATCTGGCCTCGGCGCACTCATACCCCACAACCACCCGCCCAACAGCATCGACCCGTCCGGCTGAACGAGCATCGTCACGTATTCTTCGGGCTCCTGCGTACCCCAGCGTACCGTTTCGACTTCTGCACCCGTCTGAGCGTTCAATTTGACTACGAAGCCATCCGTATCGGTGGGGCCAAAGAAGGTTTGATCCCCATACACTGTCCCGCCCACATAAAAATCCCCCGCGCTGTCAAATCCCATTCCAGCCGCCGAGCGCCCTTGCTCGCCACTCAGTTGAATTGGCCAACCCGTTACGACGGACTTAGTCGCTAAGTCAAACTTATAAATCCACACTTTCGACATGAATGTCATGGGTTTTTTGCTAGGAGCGTTGAAGTCGCCGTCTGTACTGACAGCCCAATACAATGTCCCGTTTTGGCTAAGCGCCATTCGACCGCCACCCTCAAAACCCACTGTCCCTTTCACTTCTAACCAAGACCGCGCCAACGTGGCGGCATCGTATTTGGCTATGAACACATCAAGCACACCCTGACTTTTGCGATCTTCCAATTCGCCGTCAAAGAAACCTGACACGTAAAGGCTCCCAGCGCCATCGGAAATAATGTTCTCAATCGTTGAATAACCTGATGTCGTGTTAAGCCCGACTGTCTTTATTACTTTGCCGGTCGGCGATAATTTATAGAGAACACCCGATTGGGGTGATGCTGCTACGACGTTCCCCGTTACGTTCGGATCACTCACCCCGACGACATAAGACGTTCCATCACTGTCAACGGCAAGACCACGTGCCGAGTCGTAACCTGCCGTACCAAACTGTGTGCTCCAGATTTCGTTGCCTTGTGCGTCGCGCTTGCTCAAGAACATATCAAGCTGGCCCACACTGGTCGCCGATTTGAGCGCGCCAAAGGTTCCACCGACCACATACGTTCCGCTGGCATTGGCAACGACGGCGGCAACTACATCGTCTGCGTCGGAACCAAATAGAACAGTTGACGATATTGATTTGGCGGTTGTAAACGAGGTTTGCGAACCCGCGTACGCGGGGCCTACAAAGCTCTTTATAGTTGGTAGCAACTTAACCGTGTATTGCATGTTAAGTTGCAGCGGGTTTGTCGGTATCAATATCGCGTGGTCTGCTCCCGC
>JANOTC010000421.1:0-4780 GCA_031416175.1 Gammaproteobacteria bacterium | reverse complement strand
GATCGTGCGTGCGCCGTAAAAGCCATCGGCTTGGGTGCGCACGACTTTTACATGAAGCCCATCGACGCGGACATTCTCGGGATTATAGTGAACCGCGCGTTTCGTGTGCATGAATTGGAAGTGGAAAACAAACGTTTAAGCGAAAAGCGCGGGGATTCGCCCTTAGGCGGGCTGATCGCTACAAGCGCGCAAATGTTGAAAGTGTGTAGGACAGTCGAAAAAGTGGCGCCGACCAGTGCAACTACATTGCTGTTAGGTGAAAGCGGCACAGGCAAAGAAGTTTTGGCGCGCGCGGTTCACGAGCTGAGTCCACGTAAGAACAAACGTTTTGTTGCGATCAATTGCGCGGCCATTCCGGAAAATCTTCTTGAAAGCGAATTATTTGGTTACGAGAAAGGCGCTTTTACGGGCGCTGCTAAACAAACCGTCGGCAAGATCGAAGTCGCGCACGAAGGGACCCTGTTCCTCGACGAAATCGGCGATTTGCCGATGTCCTTGCAAGCGAAATTATTGCGCTTTCTACAAGAACGCGTCATTGAACGTATCGGTGGTCGTCAGGAAATTCCGGTTGATGTGCGCGTGGTATGCGCCACGCATCGTGATTTAACCGACATGATAAAAGCAGGCTCCTTTCGCGAAGATCTTTATTACCGTTTGAGCGAAATTACCATTTCAATCCCTGCGGTGCGTAACCGTGATGGCGATGCTGTTTTGTTAGCGCGCACGTTTTTGGATAAGTTTTCCAAACAAATGGGTAGCAAAGTTAAAGGTCTAAGCAAAGAAGCCCTGGTCGCGATTGAACATTACGCCTGGCCGGGCAATGTGCGCGAACTGGAGAATAAGATAAAGCGAGCAGTTATCATGGCGGACTCGCCGCAAATCACGCCGGAGGAGCTGGAGTTAGATCCAGCGGGCAAAGAAATCTTTCCGTTTAATTTACGGGAAGTGAGGGACAACGCCGACCGCCGTGCTGTGTTGCGCGCGCTAAGTTTCGTCAACGGCAATATCGCACAAGCGGCGGAATTGCTGGGCGTGAGTCGACCTACGCTGTATGACATCATCAAAAAGCAAAATATCGAAGTTTAGCCTATTATTAGCCGCCTTCATTGTCTGCTTTGTAGGCGGCTACCGTTGATCCTCAACAAATATCAGCGTATTGTCTGGTCACCAAATGCGAATGGGTCAATTCCGCACATTCTTCGTGCGTGCACGCGCATTTACGCGACGATGTTTTGAAACAAGGGAAAGAAGATGACAACGGCGAAGGGTCTTTTTTGGGCGCGGGCTTCTGTGTTAGTGGCTGGGTTGGCAATGTCGCCTTTAATGGCCGATCAAACCAGTGACTTGGTTCGCGATGCAAAAAAACACATCGACAGCAAAGAGTGGCGCGCCGCGTCTATTCAGTTGAAGAATGCGTTACAGCAGTCACCCGATCATGCGGAGGCCAGGCTGCTATTGGGTAAAGCCTATTTGCAAATGGGTGACGCCGTCGCGGCAGAAAAAGAACTCAAGCGCGCCAAGCAACTCGGCGTGAACGATGCCGATTGGATGCCCTCGCTGGGTAAGGCGTATCTTGAACAGCGTCGCGCTAAAGACCTTATCCAAGAAATCGTTGTACGACCAGAGATGCCCCTGCCGGTGCAAACAGAATTGCGCGCAATACGCGGAAATGCGCAATTGTTGTTAGGCGACAACGCGGCTGCGTTGACGGAACTTGATGCGGCGTTAAAAAACGACCCGGCGTCAATGACCGCATTGTTAGGCAAGGCCAGTTTGGAAATGGCCTCAAAGAAACCGGACGCTGCGAAAGCGCTGGTTGATCGCGCCCTCGTGGCGGATCCTGAGTCTGTATCGGCGTGGGTTATGAGTGGCGAGTTGGCGCGAGCACGAGACGACAAAGTCAGTGCGGAGAAAGCCTTTGTACGGGCGGTAGAAATCAATCCGAATCACGTCATTGCTATTTTGGGGTTGGCCACGACTCAATTAAGTGCGGGCAAGAGTGCCGAAGGCGCAAAACAAGTCGATGCCGCCTTGAAAATAGCGCCGAATCATCCAATCGCCAATTACTTGTCGGGCCTCGTGCAATTTGAGAAGCGTGATCTCGTCAAGGCAGAAGAGGCACTCAATAAAGTGTTCCGGGTCGTCGAGAAACATCCGCCAAGTTTGATGCTAATGGGCGTAGTGCAATACGGTAAGGGCCAGTATGAACAAGCCACCGAGCTTCTAAAACGTTTCCTGGTGATCGCCCCAACGCACTTGCCGGCCATTAAGTTATTGGCAGCGGCTCGACTGAAGGTGCGGGATACAAAAGGCGCCGTCGAAATCTTGAGAAAAGCCGAAAAGTCTGGGACGAGTGATCCGCAATTTCTGAGCTTGCTCGGTACTGCACTTTTACAAAGTGGTCAAGTGAGCGAGGGCACAAGCTATTTGCAGAAAGCGTCGGAGCTGGCGCCTGACGAGTCTAACATTCAGGCGCAATTGGGTATGGGTTACTTAATGGGCGGCGATATGGACCATGCCGTTAAGAGCCTGGAGAACGCGTTTGAGGGGGACAAAGATCTCGACAAGACCGGCATCATGCTCATTATCGCGCATCTGCGCAAAAAAGATTATGACGCGGCGATAAAAGTGGCCGTTGAGTTGGCTAAAAAACAACCGGAAAACGTCGTTGCCTATAACTTCATGGGTGCTGCGTATATCGGCAAGAAAGACAACGCGTCTGCGCGCAAACAATTCGAAAAAGCCCTTCAAATTAACGCCAAGTATGTTCCAGCCGAGTTGAATTTGGCTGCATTAGACGAGCAAGAAAATAACGCGGCAGGCGCCAAACGGCACTACGAGAACATCGTTCGCCTAAGCCCTGGCAATGTCCCAGCCAGCATAGCCTTAGCCAAAGCGGCTGCCGGTCAGAATAACAACGCGGAGGCATTGAAATTAGTGCAAACCGCCGCGGAAAAAAATCCTGACGACGTGCAAGCTGCGACAACGTTAGCAAGTCTGTACATTGCGCAAAATGAACCGCTAAAAGCACTAAAAATTGCTCAGACGATCTCGTCCAATCAGCCGAAAAACCCGAAAGCCTTGGAATTGTTAGGCGGCGTTCAATTGGCCCACAAAGAAAACGCGAGTGCCATTTCGACGTTCCGCAAATTGGTCGACATTGCGCCCAATGTTGGGGTCGCCCATTTGTCCCTGGGTCAGGCATTGGCCAGCAATAAAGACGAAAAAGGCGCACGAGAGCAGTTTAAGAAGGCGATAGACCTCGATCCTAAGTCGTTGTCAGGCTATGTCGCCCTAACAGAACTCGACATGCGTGCGAACAAGCCTGTAGACGCATTGAGTACTGCCAAGAAAGTACAAGAGAAATTCGCCAGTTCTGCCGCCGGTTGGGTGTTAGAAGGCGACGCGAAAATGCAGCAGAAGGAATATTCTGCCGCAGAAAAGAGTTACAAAACAGCGTTGGAAAAAGGCAAAGCTGCGCAAATTGCCGTGAAGCTTTCGCGCGCCCAACAATTGGGTGGCCATGCGGACGCAGGCGAAAAAACATTACGCGCCTGGCTCGCCGATCAACCTAAGGACGACGGCGTTCGCTCCGTACTCGCCAGCACACTGCTTGACACCGGAAAACTCGACGCCGCAGCCATCGAATATGAACAAGTCGTCAAAACACAACCTAAGAACGTGGCCGCGCTCAATAACCTCGCCTGGCTCTACGCAGAAAAACAGGACAAGCGCGGTGTCAAATTAGCAGAAGCGGCGTTTGAATTGGCGCCACAAAGCCCGGAAATAATGGACACGTTGGGCTGGGTTTACGTAAAAACGGGCAACACCGCGAAGGGCTTGGACTTGATACAACAATCCTCAACGTTAGCGCCACATCTATTGTCGATCAAGTATCACCTTGCGTATGCGATGAATGAAACAGGGAAGAAGGATGACGCGCGCAAAGAATTGCAGCGCTTGCTGAAGGCGTCGGAAGAGTTTCCAGAGAAGAGTAAGGCGCAGGAATTGTTGCGGAAACTTGGGGGGTAGCGCGATGGCAATGGCGCGGTCCACGCGCCCGCGTCATTCTGTTCGATTCCCGAGTTGACGACAGTCAACGCGGTGGCGATATTGACGTGTTAGTCGAATCGCGTGAGCCAATCCCTGATCGCCTCCGGAAAACATTGAGTATGGACGCGGATCTCCAAATCGCATTGGGCGAGCAGAAGATTGATGTTGTCGTCTTCGACCCCACGATGACCGAAGCACCTGTCCATCGTGAGGCCAGGAAGAAAGGTGTGGTACTCGCACAGTGAAACTTGTAGAAGACCATGTTGGCAGATTCGTGCATACCTTGGCCATTGTGGAGAAAGAAGTTCGCGTCCTCGAAAACGCGAGCACCCGACTTTTTTCGCATCATCTAATTGACATGGCCGAGACGCCCGGCAGTGTAATTGATAATCTCAATCGTATGGAGAAACTGCGATAATCTCGTCATTGCATGACAAGATGCTATATAATTTCACTAATATCAGCTGTCTAAGTTCCTCATGCAAGAAATACTCAGACTCATCGCAGCGTCTCCCGTCGGCATTTCCGCCGGGGAATTAGCAAGGCGGACACAGCTCAGTCGCGCAACTATTAATCGGCGGATCAAGGAGGCGCTCGGCGCCAACTTGATCCTAGCAAAAGGTGCGGGGGCAGCACGTGTCTATTTGGACGCGGACCCGTTACGCCCGATACGCGAGTATTTTGTCACGCCGCACACGGAGCGCCCGTTTGCGCGATTTCGCGAAGC
>JANOTC010000420.1:0-14934 GCA_031416175.1 Gammaproteobacteria bacterium | reverse complement strand
CGCGGTTGGCCACACATTGCAGCGCAAGTATGCCTTGCAACGCGAGGTCATTGCAGAGCGTATCGTCGATACGGTTTTCCAGGGGCATGGCCAATTCATCGCCGCTGGCCGTGGTGAGCTGATGCAGTGGCAGGTCTTCGATCTGCTCGCCCGCCGGTTGGTAAATTTGAGTTGGCCATTGGTGACTGCCGACACTGCGCGCCGCCAGGGCGGCCACCAACCAACCGGGTGCGCCCCACAAATGGGTAGGTTTGCTTGACGTTGAAGCAAACGCGGCACGCTGTAAAAAGCGATTGTGCGCACAGGCAACCCAGCGTGCCCGATCTTTACTTCGTAATGCGTTCCACAGTTCAAACTTAGGCGAGTCAAACCGATTGGATAAGGCTTCACTTCGGGCGAGGCGCGTACCGTCCTCCGCACCGAAAAAACTTGGATTCAACGATACGATACAGGGCAATTGCGAGGACTGTGCCTGACGCGAAAGCGCATCTAACCAAGTCATGTCAGCCTGCGTATTGTCGATCGAGCGATCAAGTAAAACTAGGGAAGGTAAGGCGTGGTCGTCGCCGCTCTCCAGGATTGTTGAGAGCGTTTCTAAGGCCTGTTCGTCGTCGCTGTGGGCGGCGCGCAGTTCCACGCTCTTGTCTCTGGGTAAGTGCCTTACCAGCTCAGCAAGGCCGCGCCAGGCGCTCTCCACTTTTTGCAGGATAGGTTGTGCCAACAGCGCGTCGCACAATTCGGCTAAGCGCGCGTCGATGCGCCGCAGCGCCGTTGCGAGTGCGGGAGTGTCTTTAACGTCTGTGCGACTCGATGCGCCAAGCAGATCGGAGATCAACGCGTCGCTTCTCGACGGCGGCGCCGGTTCAGCTTCTATGAGGTCGAAAAGGCTGCCGGGCTTGTCGTTAGCTGGCACAACACTGCCAGTTGATGGAGTGCCTCGATTCAGCAGCCCGTCTGGCAACACAGCGCGAACCTCTGCGTCCGTGAGCAAGTCTGCAAGTTTGCTTCGACATGGGTCCATGCCGAGCGCGTTATTTTGCGTGGCGACAATGATGTCGCGTGCCAACATCAAGGGTGCCATGCTTGGCACATGCCGCGCCAAGCGCGGGGGCGTAAAGTCGGCAAGTGCGGCGATAGGAATCGTAAGATGTCGCTTAGATTGCGCGCCAGCGCTAGGATCGGGTAGCACCACTGCGATATCTAACGAGGCTAAAGTCTCGACGAAGTTAGCTTGGTTAATCGTGATGACGGGCGAGGTGTGGCGACGCGCAAAACGGGCAAATTCGCCAATGACCCAAATACGGTAAGGCGACTTGACTGACGGCAATGGCTTATTTCCCATAATCAGCCCCGCATCGCTAGTATTGAATTCCCATTCCCCACCTCAACACGCTCCCCAATATAGTTGATTTATTGTTAAAACATAAGGCAGTCCAAGTACGGGAATATAGCATACAAATAAACGTGCTCGTTAATACCAAGCCGTGGCGGTGATCGCAATTTGGTTCAGCACGCGTTCAGTCTGAGAATCGTAATCTGAAATCCAACTTGGAAAGGTAACGCTGACTGAAAGCGAATGACCGATCTGGGTGGAAATAGGCAATTGTAACGAATTGGAAGGTGACGTTTTATGAACAAATTGATCGTAGCAGCGGGTATTGTGGGCATGTTAGCAACGGTTCCAAGTTTTGCCGATGAAGCACCCTTGGATTTAGCCAAGAAAAGCGGTTGTTTAGCCTGTCACTCGGTTGAGAATAAGATTGTCGGACCGGCGTGGAAAGACGTTGCTGCACGTTATAAGGGTCAAGCGGACATTAAGCCGAAGCTAGTTGCCAAGATTAAGGCGGGCGGCAAGGGTAATTGGACTGAAGTGACCAAAGGCGTGCCGATGCCCCCCTATTCCCCGCGCGTAGCGGATGCCGATATCGAAAAGCTTGTGGACTTTGTTTTGTCGCTCTAATCCTTGGCTTTACCGCGTTAACCGTTCCTAGCCCCCCTCGGATTTGGGCTTGCCACAGTGGATGGGCAAGCCCTTTTTTTTGTCTTGTGACATACTCTTACCACTCACCCAAGGGCGGATAGTTTATGCGGATGTTAGTGCTGGAAGATGAAACGGGGCTGCGCGAACAAGTGGTTAGCGTGTTGCGAGGCGCGGGTTATGCGGTCGATGGCACGGGCACGGGCAAGGAAGGGCTGTTCATGGGTGACGAATGCCAATACGATCTCGCGGTCGTAGACATTGGTTTGCCCGATATGTCCGGTATCGACGTCATTAAACACTGGCGTGCCAAACAGCGTGCGTTTCCTGTATTGATCTTGACGGCGCACGGTCGCTGGCAGGAAAAAGTGGAAGGCTTGGAGGCGGGTGCTGACGATTATCTCGTCAAGCCGGTTCATATGGAAGAGTTGCTAGCACGCGTGCGCGCCTTAGTGCGGCGCGCCTCGGGCTGGGCGCAGCCGATTCTAAGCGGCGGCCCCATCGCCTTGGATACGAAAGCGCAGACCGTGACCGTGGCCGGTGTTGCGATTGAACTAACGGCATTTGAATACAAGATACTCGAATACCTCATGCTTAATCGAGGTAAAGTGGTGTCGAAAACTGAACTGACGGAACATATTTACGATCAGGATTTCGACCGTGATAGTAATGTTATGGAAGTGTTAGTGGGGCGCTTGCGGCGCAAGCTTGACCCGCAAAATGCGTTAGTGCCCATTGAAACGCTGCGCGGTCGTGGCTACCGCTTTGATCTTACTTAATGTTATCTCTTACCGCGCGCTTGATGGTGGCGCTGAGTGTGGTGTTGGCCGCCTTTCTAAGTCTCACCGGCTATGCGTTGGACAGTGCTTTTCAAGATAGCGCACGTAACGCTGTGCGTGATCGCTTACAGGGTTATGCTCTAACCTTAGTGGCGTCTACTGACATAAGTTCTGACACTGGAATCGTTGTTGCAACACCCATACCCGTCACGCGCTTGAATCAGCGAGATTCTGGCTTATATGCACGCTTGTTGGCAGACGGTCAGACGGTGTGGACATCGCCTTCTATTGACACTATTTTCTTGCCTGCCACAGAGACACTGGCGCGTACCGATCTTGCTTTTAATTTGGATGAATCCAACCGTAAAGAGCCTTTGTTTGTGTTGTCCTACGGGGTGTCGTGGGATGTACCCGATACATCACATGTGTACACGGTGCAAGTGGCGGAAAATTTAGAGAGTTACAATCATGAAATTGCTGGGTTTCGCAAACAATTGTTTGGTTGGCTGATGACGATTGCCTTTGCTTTGTTGGCGGTGCAAGGTGTGGTGATGCGCTGGAGTTTGGCGCCACTCAGAAAGGCGGCGCAAGAGATAAAATCTATCGAGTCCGGCGCGCAAGAAAAAATCTTAGGTGTCTATCCCCGTGAACTGCGCGCGCTGACCGATAATCTCAATGGCTTTATTCAAGCCAGCCGCGAACGTTTGGAGCGTTACCGGAATTCACTTTCCGACCTGGCGCATAGTTTAAAAACACCACTCGCTTTAATGCGTGGCGCGGCAGAAAGCGGGGAGCAAAAAAATCTCGGTGCCTTGGTCAACGACCAAGTATCGCGCATGGGCGCGATTGTCGACTACCAACTTCAACGCGCCGCGACCTCGGGCCGCACGCCCCTGGCGCGCGCGGTGGCGGTCGATGTTATCGCCAATAAAATCAAATCAACGTTAGATAAAGTGTATGCCGACAAGGGTGTGAGCTGCGAAATTCGGATTGCCAAATCTGCCGTCTTTCATGGAGATGATTCCGACATATATGAGCTGCTCGGAAACTTGATGGATAACGCCTACAAATGGTGTCAGGGGCGTGTGTGCATAACAGCGAGTGTCGATGGCAGTACGCGTTTCAATTTAGTTGTCGAGGATGACGGCCCCGGCGTCGATCCAGAATTGGTCGGGCGTGTGTTTGAACGCGGCATTCGCTCTGAACGTAAGGGTGGTAGTGGTATTGGCTTGGCGGTGGTGCAAGATATTGTTAGTGCCTACGGCGGTAGCCTGGCCGATGGTGTGAGTCAGTTAGGTGGGGCCAGTTTCAACGTATCGTTGCTGCAATAACAACTGAGCATTCTGATCGCCAACGCCGGTAAGGTGATGTTGAATTTTATTCCGATGCCGAATGAAAAAGCGGGTGCGGGTTTGCGGATTGTGGTTGGTGGGCGCGGGTAAGGTCGCTGCCAGTTCGATCGTCTGTTCAGTGCTCAATTGCGAAGCAGAAATACCCCAGTATTTGCGTGCTGCCGCTTCAACCCCGTATACGCCACGACCGAATTCGGCGACGTTCAGATACAATTCCAAAATGCGCCGCTTACTGAGCGCGTCTTCCATTGCATAAGTCAAAATCAGTTCATGTAGCTTGCGCAAGGGATTACGCGAAGGGCTTAGGAATAGGTTTTTCGCGGTCTGTTGAGAAATCGTGCTCGCGCCGAACGCGAAGCGTTTGTGTTCCCAGTTATATTCCATCGCGTCTTTTAGGGCTTCGATGTCGACACCTTCGTGCTGATAGAAACGCGAATCTTCGGCGGCTAATACGGCACGTATCATTGACGATGGAATTTGTTTCAACGAGAGTGGCTGCCAGCGTAAGGGCGGTAATGTGGAGTCGCTCGCGCGCTGATCTTGGTAGTCTTCAATAAACTTAGATTTTGGGATAGCCCCTTTACTATAGTGACTCCAGTCGGGCCAAATGGCGACTAAATATAAGCCGTCTAAGGCCAACACGAGCAAACTGGCGGTGGCCAGCCAAAACAGCCAACGTCGTCGGCCTGGTCGGGTTCTTCCGGTGAGGCGTTTGCATAGCTTTCCAAATCGTGATTGACGAGACACGCGCGTACCGAGCTATTTATAGCAATTAATCAATGGATAAAACTTCAAGAATTGTACCGTGTTTGATCAATTCCATGCTTTGTACTCAAGTTGCGTTGTCCCGCCGCCGAAAACAGTGCAGTAGCACTATTATCGTACACTGCCCGGCAAACCTTTGGTTGAACCAGCGCATACAAGTGGTAAATGAACCATGGAAAGTTTCCTAAAATCCGTCGATGACCGTACTCAGCTTGCCGGCGCGAACCGGCTAGAGGTATTGCTGTTTAGTTTAGGTACGGATCGCGTGACGGGTCGTCGGGAGGTGTTTGGGATTAATGTTTTCAAAGTGCGTGAAGTCATGCATGCGCCTCCTGTCACGCGCGCACCTGACTCGCCGCCCGGCGTGGAAGGCTTGGTGAGTTTACGCGGTTCAATGGTGCCAGTCGTCAATTTGCCGAAGTTTTGCGATATCGAACCCGATTCGCCTCCGAAAATCATTATTGTGACTGAGTACAATCGGAGTACGCAGGCACTGTTAGTCCATTCCGTCGAACATATTTTGCGTATGAATTGGAATGAGATGAAAGTGCCGCCGCCTATGCTGGCACATCAATTGGGTGGATTAATAACGGCGGTGACTGAATTGCCAGACGGTCGCATTGTAATGCTGCTGGATGTGGAAAAAATTCTTTCTGAAGCCTCGTCGCACGGAAGGGACATTGACGAGTTTGCTGAGGTTGCTACGCTCGGACGGCACGCGACTATCTTATACGCGGATGATTCTTCGGTGGCGCGTAAGCAGATTGAGAAAACTTTGGAAAAATTAGGGGTGCGCTATATTGGTTGTCGCAACGGCTTGGAGGCATGGAAGCGTTTGGGGGAGATCGCCGATCAAGCCGAGTTGGCTAAAATTCCGGTTTACGATTTGGTGCAATTGGTACTGACCGACGTTGAAATGCCCGAAATGGATGGCTACGTGCTGACTAAGAAAATCAAGACAGACCCGCGTTTTGTCGGAATTCCGGTTGTGATGCATTCTTCATTGTCCGCGCAGGCGAATATTGCGATGGGCAAGAGCGTGGGCGCTGATATGTATGTGCCGAAATTTGATCCAAAAGAACTGGCCAACGTGGTGAGACCGTTGTTATCAAAAGACAAAAAAGAGCCGTTGCTGTAGTCCCAGCGGCTGAATAATGGCACGTTGCCGAATCGCCAAGTCCTTCGCCGCGTCGTCTGTCCGTTCATACACGTGGCGGGTGCGGCCCAATCGCCGTTATCGGGTATATGCTAGAATGCACCCTTTCTACTAGCTAGGGGCGTTCACGTAGTCATGACGGCATCGCTTTACAACGGCATTTTGCTGGGCGTCAATATTGATCACGTTGCCACGTTGCGGCAAGCGCGCGGCACTCGCTATCCCGATCCCATCCAAGCCGCCCTCGAAGTTGAACAAGCGGGTGCAGACGCAGTAACCTTGCATTTGCGGGAAGACCGTCGCCATATTCAAGAGCGCGATGTGGATATGTTGCGTTCCATTCTCACCACGCGTATGAACCTGGAAATGGCGGTCACTGACGCTATGCTGGCAGTGGCCGAGCGCGTGCGGCCGCAGGAAGCGTGTTTAGTGCCGGAACGGCGTGAAGAACTCACCACCGAAGGCGGGTTGGATGTGAAAGGGCAGTTCGGTCGCGTTAAAGACGCCTGTGCTCGGCTTACGAAGGCGGGTGTACGTACATCGCTTTTTATTAATCCTGATCCCGAGCAGGTGACGGCCAGCGCGGCGGCCGGTGCCCCCGCAATTGAAATTCATACCGGACACTATGCTGAACTGCACGATTCCGCTGAAAAATACGCCGAGTTTGAGCGGATTAAAGCGGCTGTGGCGCAAGGTTTGTCGCTCGGTCTTCGTGTTAATGCAGGCCATGGACTCAACTACGAAAACGTCAAACCGATCGCCGCGTTGACGGGTATTTCAGAATTAAATATTGGCCATGCTATCGTCTCCCGCGCCTTGTTCGTGGGTTTGCAGGCGGCGGTACGTGATATGAAGCGCCTGATGCAAGAAGCGAGAATGGGCATTTAGCGTATGCGTGTGCGGCGGTTCTGGCGATGATTTACGGTATTGGCACCGACATTGTGCGTATTGCGCGGATGGAAGAGAGTCTGACGCGTCACGGGGATCGTTTCGCCGAGCGTATTTTGGCTGAAACGGAAATGGCGGAGTTTGTGGCGGCCGCCCATCCCTCGCGTTTGTTGGCCAAGCGTTTCGCTGCCAAAGAAGCCGCCGCGAAGGGCTTTGGCACCGGGTTTCGTGACGGTCTCGCGTTGCGGCATATCGTGGTGACGCATGACGCCTTAGGTCGGCCGGGCCTAAAGTTCGAGGGGCGTGGTGCGGAATTGGCGACGCAGTTAGGCGTAACCGGTGCGCATCTGAGCATCGCCGACGAAGCAGAATACGCCGTTGCCTACGTTGTTCTATTAAGCGGGTAATTGTGGACCTATCAATCGACTTGCATTGCCATTCCAATCTTTCCGACGGCACTTTGCCACCGCGTGAGGTGGTGGCGCGCGCGCGTCAAAATGGGGTCGACGTGTTGGCGCTCACCGATCACGATAGCGTTGACGGCATCGCCGAAGCGCAAGCCGCTGCACTGTTGGAAGGCGTGGTCTTGATTCCAGGCGTGGAAGTGTCGGTCACTTGGATGGCGCAAACGATTCATGTGGTGGGCTTGCGCGTTGATCCGCACAACGTGGCTTTGCGTGTGGGCTTGGCAGCGCTGCAGGCGTTGCGGGTGGAGCGGGCGCGCGCTATTGGAAAAAAGTTAGAAAAGGCAGGCGTGCCCGGTGCGTATGAAGCCACCGTGGCGGCGGCGGGCATTGAGGCGGTCACCCGCACGCATTTCGCGCGTTATCTCCTTGAGCACGGTTATGCGAAAGATCTCGAAGGCGCCTTTAAGCGCTGGCTCGGCAAGAATGGTAAAGCCTATGTTCGTGGCGACTGGGCGTCGCTGGGCGATGCGGTTGCGATGATTCGTGGCGCGGGAGGGCAAGCCGTGGTGGCGCATCCGGCGCGCTATAAATTGTCGAGTCGACGACTGATGGACATGCTCAAAGAGTTTAAGGCGGCCGGAGGAGTGGCTATCGAAGTCGCCTGTGGGAGTCATTCCGAAGATGATCGCCAGCGATTTGCCGTGATTGCCTTGCAATTGCAGTTGTTGAGTTCGGCGGGTTCGGACTTCCATTCCCCGGCGAATACGCGGGTGGATTTAGGGCGTTCACTGCGATTGCCGCCGAAGTGCGTGCCGATTTGGGATAGTTGGGGTCTGGAATCGACGGCGCTTGCGCCAATTGCGGAGTTAGAGTTAGTACCGCCAGCCTATGTTCGGGGGGCTTTATGAGTCAGTATTTCCATATTCATCCGGTCAATCCGCAAGTTCGCTTAATCGCGCAGGCGGTGAAAATTATTCGTAGTGGCGGCGTTGTGGTGTACCCGACCGATTCGTGCTACGCCTTTGGCTGCGCTGTTGGGGAGAAAGAACCCGCCGAGCGAATTCGCCGTTTGCGGCAGCTTGACCCGAAGCACGATTTCACGTTGGTATGCCGTGATCTCGCCCAAGCGGCCACTTACGCGCGTATAGATAACGTGGCCTTCCGGTTAATTCGCTCTTTAACGCCGGGGCCGTACACGTTTATCTTGCCAGCAACGTCGGAAGTGCCCAAGCGTTTGCTCAATCCAAAGCGGCGCGCCATCGGTTTACGCATTCCGGACAATGCAGTGGCCACGGCACTTTTGGAGGCTTTGGGTGAGCCGCTGATGAGCACCACGATGCAGCTTCCCGGCGGTGACATGGCGCTGTCTGATCCGCAGGACATTTTTGATCGGATTGGCCACGAGGTCGAGTTGGTCATCGATGGCGGTAATTGCGGATTAGAACCGACCACAGTGGTTGAGTTCGTTGATGAAGTACCGCGAGTGGTGCGTGTTGGCAAAGGTGACATTGGGCCAATTGAATCGAGTTGAGGCGGCAGAGCGTGTGCCGGGGTGCGTAAAGCGTTATTATGCGATTAAAAGAGGCGAATGTTGGACGAATCGAACTTAATCCAAAAAATAGCGATCTGGACCCTGCCCGTGGTGCTGGCGATTACCGTGCACGAAGTGGCGCATGGCTGGGTGGCGTTGCGCTGTGGCGACCGCACGGCGCAAATGATGGGGCGGTTGACGCTTAATCCGATTAAGCATATCGATCCCATAGGCACATTGGTGGTGCCGGGGATTCTATTGTTGTTGGGCGGATTTGTGTTTGGTTGGGCCAAGCCGGTCCCGGTTACCTGGGAGAATTTACGCCGACCCAAATTCGATATGGCGATCGTAGCGGCGGCGGGGCCGTTCTCGAATTTCATCATGGCTTTGATTTGGGCCATATTGCTAAAACTGGGTTTAACGGTTGGCGGAACGTGGGGCTGGTTTTCGCAGCCCATCGTGCACATGGCACAAGCAGGCATCACTATCAATTTGGTGTTAATGGTTTTGAATTTAATTCCTATCCCACCCTTAGATGGCGGGCGAATAGCCGTTGGTTTATTACCTGGACCCTTGGCGTGGCAGTTGAGTCGCTTAGAGCGCTTCGGGATGATTATTGTATTGGGTCTGCTATTTACAGGTGTGCTGAGTTGGATTATGTCTTGGCCCGTGTCAGCATTGGGTAAATTGATTTATTCTTTGGTCGGGTTACGCTGATATAAATTCGGTCATGCTGGAGGTTTTCTTGAGCCTGGTTTTTAGTCGTTGTCAGCAGATTTTGGGAGGTTCTTTTGAGCTTGGTTCCTAGTCATCACCAACGTGTTTTATCGGGAATGCGTCCGACCGGACGTTTGCACCTGGGGCATTACCACGGTGTGTTAAAGAACTGGGTAAAACTGCAGCACGAATATGAGTGCCTATTTTTCGCCGCCGATTGGCACGCGCTGACGACGCATTATGACGACCCTAGCGTGATCGGCGATAGCGTTTGGGAAATGGTGATTGACTGGTTGGCAGCAGGCGTCAATCCGAGTGCGGCTAAATTGTTTGTACAATCACGTGTGCCCGAGCACGCGGAGTTACACTTGCTGTTATCGATGATCACGCCGCTCGGATGGTTAGAGCGGGTGCCGAGTTATAAAGATCAACAAGAACAACTCAAAGAAAAAGATCTTGCGACCTACGGATTCTTAGGCTATCCGTTGCTGCAAAGCGCAGATATTCTTGTTTACAAGGCTGGGTTAGTGCCGGTCGGCGAAGACCAAATTGCGCATGTCGAATTAACGCGTGAAGTGGCGCGCCGTTTTAATCACATTTACGGGCGCGAAAAAGGCTTCGAGGAAAAGGCGCAAGCAGCGGTCAAGAAAATGGGGCGCAAAAACGCCGAGCTTTACCATGATCTGCGCAAGCGCTATCAGCAACAGGGTGAAGTGGAGTCCTTGGAAAAGGCGCGCGCCCTGTTAGAGTCGCAACACAATATTTCCTTGGGCGACCGCGAGCGTTTGTTTGGTTATTTGGAAGGGTCGGGACGCATTATTTTGCCCGAGCCGCAAGCCTTGTTGACTCAAGCCTCGAAGGTGCCGGGTTTAGACGGGCGC
This sequence comes from Gammaproteobacteria bacterium, assembly GCA_031416175.1. GTDB lineage: Bacteria > Pseudomonadota > Gammaproteobacteria > S012-40 > S012-40 > JANOTC01. The sequence continues at coordinate 4,480 of JANOTC010000420.1, read as the reverse complement.
AAAATGTCGAAGTCTTACGGCAACACCATATTCATGCGTGATGATCCGGCAGACGTAGAACGAAAACTTAAAACGATGCCCACTGACCCGGCGCGTGTGCGTCGCACTGATCCGGGTGACCCGGCCAAGTGCCCGGTTTGGCAGTTTCACGAACTGTATTCGGGCGACGACACGAAGAAATGGGTGCAAGAAGGCTGCAAGACGGCCGCCATTGGTTGTTTGGATTGTAAACGGCCAGTAATTGACGCCGTGCTGGCTGAACAAAAGCCGATGCTAGAGCGAGCACAAGAATACATTGATGACCCGAAAACGGTACGTAATATTATCGCCAGCGGCAGTGAAGAAGCACGTTCTGTGGCGCGTAACACCTTAGATGAAGTGCGTCAGGCCATGGGCCTGGCCTATCGTTAGTCGTGTCGTGACTAATGCGGAGGCTGTGATAGAGGCGCCGATTGACTCGTCGGTTGGGGCTGATGCTGAGTCGCTGGTGGAGCCGGGCAAGGATTCAGTCGAGTCGGTGAAGCCGCTTGCGCTTGTCAACGGACAAGCGGTCACGCACATGCCTTTGGATTTATATATTCCGCCCGACGCGTTGGAAGTGTTTCTCGACGCCTTTGAAGGGCCACTCGATTTATTGCTTTACCTCATTAAGCGCCAGAATTTGAACGTACTCGATATTCCCATTGCGGAGATCACCCGCCAATACATGGAGTATGTCGAGTGGATGAAAGAGTTTCGCTTGGAATTGGCAGCGGAATACTTGGTCATGGCGGCTGTGTTGGCGGAAATTAAATCACGTATGTTGTTACCGCGTCCGGCTGCATTGGCGGATGAAGAAGATCCGCGCGCGGAATTAGTGCGCCGATTACAGCAATACGAAGTGATCAAGCGGGCAGCGGAAGATATCAATGCGCTACCGCAAGTAGGTCGCGACATATTTTCGGTTAGTCCGATTGAAGTTGAATTAGAGGCGGTTGTTAGGCAGCCGCCCGTCGATTTAAGAGAGCTGCTGCTTGCTTTGCGCGATGTCATGGCGCGCGCGCAATTATTTACGCATCACCAAATTCACCGCGAAGCCCTCTCCGTGCGCGAGCGCATGGCGCATGTGCTGAGTCTGGTGAATCCGCAAGCGTTTACCGAGTTTTCCCGACTCTTTAGCGTGGAAGAGGGGCGGCGCGGTATTGTTGTTACTTTTCTCGCGGTGCTGGAATTGATTAAAGCGACATTGATTGAGTTAGTCCAGAACGAGCCTTACGGGCGTATTTATGTAAAGGCGGCGCAATGAACCTATTGAGTCACAATGACGTAAAAAGCATTTTGGAAGCGGCTATTTTTGCGGCTGAAAAGCCCTTAAATTTAGAGCGCATGGCGCAATTGTTTAGACCGGAAGAATGCCCAGATCGCGACATCCTGCGCGCGGCATTGGAAAGTCTAGCACACGATTATTTAGCGCGTGGCGTTGAGCTTAAAGAGGTCAGCTCCGGTTATCGTTTTCAAGTGCGCACTCACTATGCGGCGTGGGTAGGTCGACTGTGGGAAGAAAAACCGGGTCGCTATTCACGGGCGGTGTTAGAGACGCTAGCGCTTATTGCATATAGACAGCCCATCACGCGCGGTGAAATTGAAGAAATTCGCGGCGTGGCGGTGAGCAGCAATATTGTTAAAACACTGCAAGAACGTGAATGGATAAAAGTAGTCGGGCACCGCGAGGTCGCGGGTCGGCCTGCATTGTTTGCGACCACGCGGCAATTTTTAGATCATTTTAATCTCAAGAGTTTAGACCAGTTACCAGCGCTGACCGAAATTCGTGATTTGGATGCTGTCGATTTATTGCAAGACGAAGATTTTACTTTTTCAGCGCAGGCTGATATCGAACAAGGCGACACTTCATGGCCAATATCCGCAATCAACGACCCCGCAACGACCGCAATGACCGCAAGCCCCCAGCCAGAAATGGCCGACGCGTAGCGACGCCGGTAACCGCGACGCCGGTCGCCGTCGACGAATCGCAGCGTTTGCAAAAAGCGCTCGCTTCTGGCGGTTATGGCTCACGCCGCCAAATCGAAGAATGGATACGCGAAGGGCGCGTCACGGTAAATGGCGCGGTCGCGACTTTAGGTGTTTCGGTGCGCGCCACCGACAAGATTACGGTCGATGGCAAGCTGGTGTCACGTACACGCCTGGCGATTGCGAAGCCGCGCGTTATTATGTATCACAAGCCAGGTGGCGAAGTGTGCACACGCAACGATCCAGAAGGTCGACCGACGGTGTTTGAGAATTTACCGAAAATTGGCACCGGCCGTTGGGTGTCCATTGGCCGTTTGGATTTCATGACGCAAGGCTTGTTGTTATTCACCACCGACGGTGAACTGGCTAACAAATTAATGCACCCAAGCGGCGAAGTGGAGCGCGAATACGCGGTGCGTGTCTTGGGCGATGTCAGCCTGGAAATGTTAGAACGTATGCGCAAAGGCGTCACGCTCGATGATGGTCCGGCCAAGTTCGACTCTATCACGCAAGTAGGCGGTGAAGGCGCTAACAGTTGGTATCACGTAACGTTGAAAGAAGGCCGTAACCGGGAAGTCCGGCGCGTGTGGGAATCGCAAGGTGTAAAAGTAAGCCGATTGACGCGCGTGCGCTTTGGTTCAATCGGCTTGCCGCGCGGATTGCGCGCAGGGCAATGGCGAGAATTGACGGACGAAGAGGCGGATTCGTTGCGCGGAATTTAATGGTAGTGGGTTGTGAAAGACGTGCCGCCGAAATTTAGGCAGGCATGTTTTTCACAGTTCAACGCAACGTTTTTCGAATAACCAATTTCAGACCTGACCAGACATCGCTAACAGCGCATACCTTTACGTCAACCAAGCCTAAGGGCAACGCGACCTCGCGGATGGTATCTTCGGTGATATCCGTCGGTACCTTTGAGGCCTTTTTCGGCCAAGACACCCATACGACGCCATCACGCTTGATGGTGTTACGTAGTTTCTGAAGCTCTTCGGTAAGGGCTGACCTTTGTAGGCAAAACACGTGGACAATGCCGGTGTGTTGGGTGACTTCGTCCCCGAATTGGATGTGTTCGGGAAGGGGTTCGAGCAGTATTGTATAGTTGTCAGGTGCGTTTTTGGTAACAACTTGGCAGCCTGCGGTGATGCCTAGTTTTTTCGCCAATGGCGTACCGGAATAACCTGTGGGTTGTGGTTTCATGTTAGAGCCGATGCCTCGAAGCTGCAGTAGTCAAGGATTCCTTGACTACTGCCAATGACGGCAAGCAATACAAAACTCGGCACTACAACCTCGACGTCATTATCTCTGTCGGCTATCGAGTTAAATCCCCACGCGGTGTGCGTTTCCGCCAATGGGCCACCCGCATACTGCGCGACCACCTGACCAAAGGTTACAGCGTAAATGAACACCGCCTAGCCGATTAGGGTCTGGCCGAACTAGAACAGGCCGAGGACCTACTAGGCAAAACCTGGACCCGCCAAGAACGGGTGACCGACATCGGTCGCGAGGTGGTCGGCCTAATTCTGAGCTACGCCAAGATCTGGCGCTCGCTGTTGGATTACGACGAAGGCAAGCTTAGTGTACCCGTTGGCGCACAGCCCGCCAAAGGCGTGTTACGCTTTGAAGAAGCGCGCCGGGCGCTGGATGCCTTGACCGATCTGATGGTGCGGCTGGTGATGAACCTGTTCGCCCCTAACCCGTATTCCGCAACGCCGTCGCTATCGCATTAATACTACGCAACAACGCCAACAAACACGCTTCTCGCTCTGGATCATCTTCTTCCATATCGCGATATTTCCCCAACAAGTGGGCTTGAATATGGTTCAGCGGATCTAAATACGGTTCTCGACGACTAAACGACAACGCCAACGCCGGATTTTGGTCTAACAGGCGCTTTGACGACGTCACTTTTAATATCTGCGCGACGGTGCGTGCAAACTCGTCTTTGATGATCTTGTGAATGCGCGTGCCGACTTCCGGGTCTTTGCACAATTTCGCGTATTCGGCGGCGATGTCCATGTCCGCTTTGAGCAAGGCCATCTGAGTGTTGCTCAGCAAGCTGCGGAAAAACGGCCAGTCGACATACATGTCTTGTAGTTTGGCCAAGCGCTCTGGATCGTCGCTAACCCAGTTTTCTAGCGCGGTGCCAATTCCGAACCAGGCGGGCACGGTATGGCGGCCTTGTGCCCAACCGAACACCCACGAAATGGCGCGAATTGAATTCTTGGAGCGATCCCCTTTGTTGCGATGCGAGGGGCGTGAGCCGATGTTCATTAACCCGATTTCGCTCACCGGGGTCGCCTCGTAAAAATAGTCCATGAAGCCGGGCGTGGCTTCGGTTAATTGCCGGTACCAGCGTTCGCCCTTGGCGGACAATTCGTTCATGATTTCGACGTAGTCGTTGCGTTCCGCTGCAGCCGGGGCAACCAAGCTTCGGCTGGCCTTCATGAGGCCGGTGACACCCATCGCTAGCTCA
>JANOTC010000419.1:0-3794 GCA_031416175.1 Gammaproteobacteria bacterium | reverse complement strand
GACGCCCATGATTTCTTGAGACCACACGCCGCCGGTGCATGGGACATAATATTGTCCGACGCCTTCGACGCCGACGGACCCGCACACGGCATGGACAGTAAAGCACACGCGCGAAACGTGCGCCGAGCGTTATCAGCAAATGGAGTTGCGTGTTTTAACTTGTGGAATCGCCTTGAAGACGACTTTCCAAATGCGGCACTGATTATTTCGAAGGCGTTTCTCGGACGGACAATTCAATACACCCTAGGAAGCGAAAACAGCAATGCGATGATTCTTGGATTTTCAGACCCCATTGCCGATTTCAGTGATCCCCGGTACTACAACCGCGCACAGAAATTTCGCCAAAAGACCGGTATAAACTACCCGGACCTTCTCGAAAAAATGATTCGCATGAACGCACCCTTCACCTAACTCGGCAAGCTCGTCGCTCCACTCAGCAAAGCACCGTCTCCAACCTTAGGACATTCCCCAAAGATTCGCTTCGTACACGTCGCACACACTTTCTTATCTAGTCGATTCGAAACGATAATAGCCAGTGACTCCGTTTTTGAATGAAACATATTCTGCTCGCCAATTTCCTCGGTATAGCCGCCCCGTTTTAACACGTCCCGAACGGATTCTTTTACGTTTGTTAGATAGAACCCACCTCCATTGGCGACACGCCGCTTCGCCTCCTCGGTAAGGAATTCCGCACCCGCTACGTCAACAAAATTGATGCCGTTGGCAAGCACGAGCAAATGCTTTTGCCCAGGATCCCGCTCTTCCATTTTGCGCACAGCGTCGCTCACATTGGACACGGCGCCAAAAAACAACGAGCCATCCACTCGCACAATTTTTAATTGCGGACATTCCGGCAAACTAGGGTCACTATTAAAACGTCGATTCGGTAAGCGTGGATCGGGAACGCGCGGTAAAATCCGTGGTTTCGAAGTGCGGCTCAAATAGAGCACTAAAGAAAGCATCACACCGAGTGAAATGGCGAACTCCAATTGCAAGAATAGCGTTCCCAAAAAGGTTGTTACCAACACGATGGTTTCGGAACGACTTGCCCGAAAAATCCGCGCAATATGATGAAAATCAATCAAACCCCAGCCAACAAGAAACAAAATCGCCGCCATTGCCGCGTTAGGGAGATAAGAAGCCAAGGGAGCAACCAGTAGGACAACCCCAATCAACAAGACCCCGGAAAAAACCGCTGCTAGCGGCGTTTTCGCACCCGCCGCATAATTCAAGCCGCTACGATTAAACGAACCCGTGGCAACGTAGCCCGAGAAGAAACTGCCCGCCAAATTGGATAGGCCTTGACCAACAAATTCTTGATTCCCATCTATATTTTGCCCCGCTCGCATCGCTAAGGAGCGCGCTATAGACACCGCCTCTGTGAGCGCAAATAGAGTGGCTGCAAATGCAACAGGCGCGAGTTGCTTAAGTGTTTCAAGGCTAAGATCCGGCCCCGAGAGGGGCGGCAGAGACGCAGGTAATGCACCCACTGTTACGATTCCGGTCACGCCTTTTCCAAGCCAGGCGTTTAATGCGGTAGCCATTACACTACCGATCAACATAGCCACAATCATGTATGGGAATCGAGGAAAAAGCTTTTTGGCAAAAAGACCCGAGAGCAGAGTCACCATCGCCACACTCGTCACATAGATATTTATGTGACCAAGGTTCGAAAAAAATGCAACGACGACCTCATAAAAATGAGCGCCTCGGGCGATTTCCAGACCAAAAAAATGCTTAACCTGATTCGAGAGGATTAGGATTGCCGCCCCGGCTGTAAAACCGACGACCACCGAATGTGAAATAAAATTGACCAACGTCCCCAGCTTCGCCAAACCCATCACTAACTGGAGCACACCAACCATAAAAGTGAGCGTCAGTGCCAATCGCACGTAGTCAGCGCTGCCGGGTTCGGCAAATACGCTCAAGGCGGAAAACAATACGATAGAAGCGGCGGTCGTTGGGCCAGAAACAAGATGCCAGGATGAACCAAATAACGCGGCGATGATGGCAGGTATCATGCCTGCGTAGAGCCCGTACTCAGGTGGCATGCCGGCAATGGTAGCGAACGCAACGCCTTGAGGAACTACAACGATGGCGCCCGTTAAGCCCGCTAAGAAATCGTCCTTTAAAGTCCCCCTATTGACCCTGGGCCACCACACTAGAAACGGCAAAAAGCGCTTCCAATCGACCGATTCAGGCTTTGGATTCTGCGGATTTGACATATTAAATAGGCACACCAGGCAGGGGCTTTACGGAAAGCCTACTATTCGAATTCGAGCTCAGAAAACCAAGTCAAAAATCGTATCACGAATCGCTCTTTCAGAAAACGCTAATATTGTGTTTTTGCAAATTCACGCCAGATTCCTGCAATTTCACTTTACTTAAGACGACCCATCCACAAATGACGAAAATAAATAGTTCAACGCAAATTATCTCAATCAGATCAATCCAATCACTAGATTCACTCAGTAGCGTGTCGTTCTAGCAAGGCGAACATTCACCATCCATAAAAGCACTGGCAACGAAGCAGCAAATAGCATCGACAGGAAAGCGACATATTCCATGCCAGTTAACTTTCCATCGGCGGCCGAGCCGAGCATGAGCGAAGATATTGCTGCACCAACAGACGCACAAATATTTTGCGCAGTAGAATTTATTGCCATAAAGGCACCACGCTGGTCAGGTGGGGGAACCTGTGAATTCAACGTCGACGCCGCCACATTTCGTGCGGACATCGCCACCATGAAGAACACAAACACAACAATAAGCGGAACCCCAAGCTCCGAACGCACAAAACCAACGTAGGTGACAACTAGCAACAAAGCCGTCGCCACCGCACTTACCACCACCGCACCCAATTTATCCGTGTACTTACCCGCGAGCCACATAGAAACAAACGTCACCGCCCCGCCCGCCAAATAAAGACTGGCCAGCGAATCACGAGGAAGCCCGAGATTGAATTGGAAAAACACGGATATGCTTGGGATCACAAGGAATGCACCAATCATCCCCATGGATGTTGCGGCAATACTTAATCCCACCTCAGGACGTCGAAATAACACCCGAATCGCTTGAAAGCCACCGTAGGAAGCACCGGAACCAGCATTGGCGCGTTGTTTTGGCAAGTAGCGCCATGCCACGCAGGCCACCAGCGCGCCAAGTAACGCAACCGCAATAAATGGCGCATGCCAACCCGCGACACGCGCCAGTTCCAAACTGGACGGCACCCCCAGCACCGACGCCAGGGAAAACGCACTCATCACAATACCCATCGCCTTACCACGCCGTTCCGGCGGAACTGCGTCCGCCAAGAGGGCCAAGGCTAGCGCCGTAGCGGGGCCTCCGCAAAGTCCAGCGAAAATACGCGCTGCAACAAGGGAGTTCAAGTCATAGGCGAATGCGCCCGCCGCGGTTCCCGCCGCCACGCCGAACATGGCCAGCACAAGCAAGCGCCTGCGTTCAAAACGGTCAAGAAAGGAAGCGCTGATGATAGTGGAAAATGCGGCGGCGGCAGTATAACTTCCAGCCACCACACCTATGCTTTCACTGGCCATCCCAAACCCGGCGACAAAATCCGGTCCAAGTGGGGCAACCATCATGAATTCAACGATGGAGACAAATTGAATCGCCGCGATGATCGCAATCAACACTCCGTGCTTATCCGGTTGTCACACACAACCGCTAGATATAGTGAGGCGTGATTTCTTGGCATAGAGCTCGGCATAGGTCGGCGCGGTGACGCCGCCAGCGATACCAAGCAGTGAGCGGAAGGCGTTGAAGGGATAGAAACG
>JANOTC010000418.1:0-6492 GCA_031416175.1 Gammaproteobacteria bacterium | reverse complement strand
CCGGTGTGGCAAAACAATTATCAACTACCAATAAAACATTGTGTTGCTTACAAATGCGCCGACACGCTGCCAAATATCCACTCGGAGGCACAATAATGCCGCCTTCGCCTTGAATCGGTTCTACTAAGAAGGCTGCGGTGTTCGGAGTAATGGCGGCTTCCAGCGCGGCCGCGTCGCCGTAGGGCACCCAACGCGATCCAGCCGGGAACGGTCCAAAGCCATCGCGGTATTGCGGCTCGGAGGATAGCCCGACGATAGCAATCGAGCGGCCATGAAAATTTCCATGACAGGCAATGATTTCTGCTTGATCGGCAGGTACGCCTTTGACGGTATACGCCCATTTACGTGCCGCTTTGAGTGCCGTTTCCACGGCTTCGGTGCCAGTATTCATGGGCAGGGCGCGATCTTGATCCGTTAATAGGCAGGCGCGTTCCAGGAACGGTGCCAGTTTGTCCGTGTAAAAGGCGCGTGATACCACCGACAAGAGTGAAACTTGGGTGGTTAAAGCACTCACCAAGCGCGGATGCATGTGGCCGTGGCTCACCGCTGAATAGGCGCTCATCATGTCTATATAGCGTTTGCCTGAATCGTCCCACACATGCACGCCGCGCGCTTTAACCAGCACCACGGGCAGCGGGCTGTAGTTATTGGCGCAGTATTGGTCTTCCTTTTCGATGGTCAAATTCATGCTGGGAGTCCTTGCAGCAGGGTATTCAGGAGTTTGTAGGTAAGCTCGGCGGTACGGTCATTAATGTCGTTGGCGGGATTGAATTCTGTAATTTCGACGCCGATCAATTTGGGATTGGCGCTTATTGTGTTCAGGGCGGCCAAAAGTTCGTCCGCGCGCAGTCCGTCGGCGGCGGGGCTGCCAACGCCGGGTGCGTCTTCTGGATCCATTGCATCCAGATCAAGCGTAAGGCCGATGTGTGTGCAATGACGATCAAGACGTCCAACCGCTTCGTTCATGACGGCGGCGAGACCACGCTGCTGAACTTCTTCCATGAAATACACTTTTACTCCTAACATGTTCAGCAATGTTGCTTCGCCCCGTTCAAAACTGCGCACACCGATAAGTAACACATCGGCCGGTGATAGCTTAGGTTGCGGACCGCCGATCATTCGTAATTGCTTTTCGCCGTGGCCAAGCAAGCAGGCCAGCGGCATGCCGTGAATCGCGCCACTGGGGCTGGTCTCGGGAATATGGGCGTCCATATGCGCGTCAATCCAAATTAAACCGAGCCGATCATTCGCGGCCAACGCGGCCCGTGCGCCGCTCCAGGTGCCGATTGCACATGAGTGATCGCCACCCAGTACAGCAAAGGCTTGCTTCGCCTGCACCTGTTGCTGGACGACGGCGGCTAGACGAGTGCAAACGTCGACAATCAATTCTAGCGTTTTTTGCGGCGTTTGCGGGCTCGGGCGAATCATAGTCAGCCAATCCGTGCGACGGTCCGACCGGTTCAGGCGTTCTTCGATACGCAGGCTGCGTAAGGTCTCCGGCCCCAGCGCGCAACGGTGGTCGGGTGCTCCCCAACACGAGGCGACGCCAATTAAGGAGGTGTGTTTCTGGTTAGCCGTTTGCATAATCCACTTTGTTAACGAGATCTTGGCTGACTATGCATAACACGTGCGCGTTTACATTCCAGATCCAAACGTTAGGGATAGATAGGAGCTTTGAATGACGCTTGAGTCTTCTGCTTTCCCATTATCGGCTGCCCGACGGCGGATGGCTGAGGCGTTTCTGCGCAACGAGGAGTTGTGTGCGGCGACGTTGCTCGACGAAGTGAATATAGATGCAGCGGCGGTTGTTGAAATAGAAAACAACGCGCGCGCATTAGTAGAAAGCATACGCCGGAATCGACAAGATGCCAGCCGCATCGACGCCTTTATGCATGAGTACGACCTTTCCTGCGAAGAAGGTGTGTTGTTAATGTGTTTAGCGGAATCGCTGTTGCGAATTCCCGATGCTGAAACAGCGAATCAATTGATTCAAGAGAAGTTAGCGGGGGCGGCGTGGGAGCGCCATCTTGGCCAGAGCAATTCCTTTTTTGTGAACGCGTCCACGTGGGGTTTAATGTTGACGGGGCGCGTGGTCCAGCAACGTGATTTGGCAGGGGAATCGCCGTCGGGTTTATTTGCTCGCCTCGCCTCGCGCATGGGTGATTCGGTGGTGCGCGGCGTGTTGCGCGTCGCGATGCGGATTTTGGCCAGTCAATTTGTGATGGGCGCGACTATCGAAGCGGCGCACTCGCGGAGTCGTGAAGCCGCTCACGCAATGTATCGGTACTCTTACGATATGCTCGGCGAATCTGCGCTCACCGAAATCGACGCTGAGCGCTATTTGTTGGCTTACGCACTGGCCATTAAGGTGCTCGGTGCGCACGGCGCGAGCAACGCCTTGGAAATCGCTGCGCCGAGCATATCGGTCAAACTTTCGGCATTGCATCCACGTTACGAATTTGGTCAGCGCCAACGCGTGATGCGTGAGCTGGTGCCACGCTTGCGTAAACTGACCCAGTTGGGGCGTAGTGTGGGTATCGCTTTGACGATTGACGCGGAAGAATCGGAACGGCTTGATTTGTCTTTGGATGTGTTTGAAGCCGTTTTGCGCACACCCGCGTTAGCGGGGTGGAATGGTTTGGGTTTGGCGGTGCAGGCGTATCAAAAACGCGCGCCATCGGTGATCGCATTTTTAGAAGAATTGGCGACTGCAAGTCAGTGTCGTATTCCTGTGCGGTTAGTAAAAGGTGCGTATTGGGACAGTGAAATCAAACGCGCGCAAGAACGCGGCCTTGACGCTTATCCGGTCTACACGCGTAAATGCACGACCGACGTTTCCTATCTGGTGTGCGCGCAACGCTTGTTAGCCAATCCTGCGGCCTTCTTTCCGCAGTTTGCCACGCACAATGCACATACCGTCGCTGCCATTCGTTATCTCGGGCGCGATCATCCCGGCTATGAGTTTCAGCGCTTGCATGGAATGGGGGATGCCTTATATGGACAGTTGATGGCTGAGGGCCAAACTGATGTCGCCTGCCGTGTCTATGCACCCGTTGGAAGTCATCGAGAATTACTTCCCTATTTGGTGCGACGTCTTCTTGAAAATGGTGCGAACACATCCTTCGTGAATCGCGTGGAAAGTGATGTGGTGCCAGTTGACCTCGTCGTGGCCAATCCGGTGCAGACCTTGCGTGAGCTGAAACAAAAAGCGCATAAGAATATCCCATTGCCAACGGATTTATTCGGTAGCGCGCGGCAAAATTCACCCGGCGTTAATTTGACCGATCCGCTCTTGGTAGGGCAAATGATTCTCGATTTAGCCGCCGTTAAATTGCCATCGCGTGCTGCGCCCATTGTAGGTGGCCAAGCGATGGAGGGTGAGGTGACGTGGATACCGATCCCGGCGGATCATCGGCGGCAGGCCATTGAGGTGGTGGCAAGCAGCGCGGCCGCTGTCGATCTGGCCATGCAGCTCGCTCATGCCGCCGCCCCAGGGTGGGACGCGTTGGGGGGTGAGAAGCGCGCGGAAATTATCGAACGCGCGGCGCAGTTATTGACGCGGAACCGCACGGAATTGATTGCGTTAATTATTCGCGAAGGGGGCAGGACTCTTCCCGACGCATTATCCGAATGGCGCGAAGCGATTGATTATTGCCGTTATTACGCGATGATGGCGCGCCGCGATTTTAGCGATGGAGAGCATTTGCCAGGCCCGACTGGCGAACAGAATACGCTGTTCTTGCGCGGGCGGGGTGTGTTTGCGTGTATTAGTCCGTGGAACTTCCCGCTCGCCATCTTCGTCGGTCAAGTCACCGCTGCCTTGCTTGCAGGAAACGCGGTGGTGGCAAAACCGGCAGGGCAAACACCCTTGGTGGCAGCGCGAGCGGTTGAATTGCTGTTAGAGGCAGGTGTGCCGCCCTCCGTGCTGCACTTCTTGCCAGGGCCGGGGTATATAGTCGGTGCGCAATTGCTCCTTGATCAGCGTCTTGCTGGTGTAGCGTTTACCGGTTCTTCGGCGATTGCACGGAGTATCAATGTAGCGTTAGCGGCGCGATCTGGCCCCATTCTTCCTTTAATTGCAGAAACGGGCGGTCAAAATGTGATGATCGTGGACAGTTCGGCCTTGCCTGAGCAAGTGGTGAATGACGCCTTGGTTTCCGCATTTAATAGTGCGGGACAACGTTGTTCAGCGTTACGAGTCATCTTCATTCAGGCCGACGTTGCACCTCGAATTTGCGCTTTACTCGCGGGCGCGATGATGGAGCTTCAGGTAGGAGACCCCGCCTTACTTTCCACCGACGTCGGCCCCGTTATTGATTCAGCGGCGCGCCAACGATTGCTTGATCACGTGGAAAAATTAAAACGTGACGGACGCCTCTTGTGCGAGGTGCCCTTAGGCGATGATGCGCACCACGGCAGTTGGTTTGCTCCGCGCCTATTCGAGTTGAATGATTTGAGAGAGCTACAGGAGGAAGTGTTCGGCCCTATCTTACATGTTATTCGCTATCGTGCAGATGAATTAGATCGAGTGATTGATGATGTCAATAATCTGGGTTTTGGTCTAACCCTGGGTGTGCACACACGGCTGCAATCTACAATTGAACGGGTACGTCAACGGGCGCGTGTTGGCAATATTTATGTCAATCGCAATATGATCGGCGCCGTGGTAGGTGTGCAACCGTTCGGTGGTCAGGGCTTGTCTGGAACCGGACCCAAAGCGGGCGGGCCGCATTATTTACACCGCTTTGCGACCGAGCAAACACTTTCTATTAATACCGTCGCCATGGGCGGAAATACGGATTTGCTCTCCATCGCCGCTGACTAACGTAAACGCAACAATTCAGGCGGCTCGCATTCAATTAACATGGACTGTCCTGAGTGCGGATGTCGAAAGCGCAATTCAGTGGCGTGTAGGCTATAGCCCGGATCACCCGGTACGGCGAGCGTGTCCGGTTTCGGAACCCCGCCAAAGCCATAAAGCGGGTCACCGACCAAAGGATGGCCTGCGGCAGCAAGGTGAATGCGAATCTGGTGTGGACGGCCTGTTTCAATCGTTACGTCACAAACAAACCCATTTTCTCGCCGTTCACGCACGGTAATGTGGGAAAGTGCCGCCTTGCCCTTTGGCGATGCCGCATGCACTGACTCTAGTAAAGCATGCGGAACGGGGCCAATGGGTGTTCGAACTGTTAGCGTGTTCCAGTCAGGCGCACCGGCTGCCAATGCGCGATAGCGCTTCAGCACAGCCCGTACGGACCACTGGCGCAACAATTCCTTGCGCGCCGCGTGTGTGCGAGCACACAGCACGATTCCCGAGGTCCAGCGTCCTAGTCGGTGCAAGGGTGTCGCATTGGCTGCATAACATTGGACTTGGTGCAGAAGCGTGTTCTGAAAAAAGTTGGCGCCCGGCAAGGTCGGTAAGCCAGCAGGTTTCGCGACGGCTAAGATGTCATCATCTTCAAATAACACAATAAACTCGGTCGGTGCGGTGGGTTCGATCCAAGGTGGACGTTGCCAACTTACCCAATCACCCTTATTTAAAATACTGTCGGCGCTAGCGTGTGTTTCGTTTATGAGCACATGATTTTTATCAATGCGTGCTCGCCATTCGACTTCGTTCGAGTGGCGAAATTTTTGAGCGAGATAGGTGAGCAAGGTTTCTCCATGAAATGCCTTAGAAACCTGTTCGCAGTATTGAAAGCCGAAATTGAATTTCTCTGAGCTTATCATGGGTGATCCAATAGCAAGTTTAAACATGTTAAAAGTTACAAATAGATGCAAATCAAGAGTGTTTGTTAATGTAGATGCAAGCGGTGTAATTGGGGTTAAGTTTACGCCTTAAGTTATTGATAAGTAACCACGCAAACTTGGTCTGTTCCAGTTGGTCGAGCATCTATCTATTGCTTTTTGGAGACAATTCTGTCATGATTCACCCCGAAATGTGCGTGTAGGGAAGTCGATAGTTCAAAAGAATAATATGGATGTTACGTGTTTGCCGGATGGCATTCTTTGCCTCCCTAAACTAAATGGTCCGCGCTTTTTTCCGTGCTTGAGACACAACAATTCTAGTCCGTGCCATTGCTCACGTGGTTAGAAATGCTTGATTTGCATATTTAACAAATTTGTCAACTTAAACTAAGGTACAAACAACATGCGAGTGAGTCGTTCTCCTACTCCGTTCCTGCGTCGTCCGTTACTTGCGGCGATGATGGCTGTTATGGGTGCTGCGGGTTCCGCCACGGCGATTGCCGATGGCCAAATCACTATTATCCATACGGGCGATTTTCACGGCCATTTGACCGCGCGCCCCAACTTGCGTAGCAATGCTGACTATCCTGGCCAAATGGTCGGCGGTTTAGCGCGCGTTGCAACCGAAATCAAAAAGATTCAGGAAGGTAAGGGCGGCGCGGGAAACACGCTTGTTCTTCACACGGGTGACACCATCCAAGGTTCCGGTGAAGCCCTTTACACACGTGGCCAAGCCGTGGTTGA
>JANOTC010000417.1:0-1615 GCA_031416175.1 Gammaproteobacteria bacterium | reverse complement strand
ACAGGCGGCATTTTTTCATGGCCAAAGGCATTCTTTCAAAAGGAGTTGCGGACGAATTTCTGGCGCATTCGAATGAGGAACTAGGACACGCGGATATGCTCGCTGAACGAATTGTCCAGTTGGGTGGGGAGCCAGATTTTTCACCTAATACAATAACAAGTCGTAGTCACGCTGAATATGTGGCTGGAGATTCACTTGTGGACATGATCAAGGAAGACTTAGTTGCCGAGCGCATTGCAATCGACAGCTATCGCAGCGTAATCAAATATATCGGCGACCGAGACCCGACAACGCGTCGTGTGCTTGAAAGCATTCTAGCCGTGGAAGAGAAGCATGCCGATGAATTGGCTGATCTCTTGGCCGAAATGCCAAATTCTGACCAAGAAGTGACGACGTCTAAATGGGGTTGATAAATAATGATTACGTCTATTTTGTTAGATGTACATTCGTTTCAATCGAGGTGTGTCGTGGATATTAATTTGACGAAATCAGAACGAATGCTCTATCTAGGGCGGTCGGGGTTCGCGGGCGTGCCAAGGCGCGGCGGGCGTCCTGGCGTATATTATAAGTTTATTTGGGTCGGCATCGTCGGCGTAACATTAATTTCGTTGGGCTGCTCTGCGCTCTTGCTCTTTGGATGGAAACCGTTCCATTGACTCCTAGTGGCGGCCCCCATTGAATGCTTAGGCGCGGTAGGCATGACCGCTAGCACGTGACGCCCAGGCATAATCTTGCAATTTGTCCACTTAATTGCTATACCAATTAGGGAATCCTTTGGAGCCTGCATATGGACATTCGGCAGAACCCAATTCAGAACCACCTTCTCGCCTCCCTGCCTGCTGCGGAGTTCGCGCGCTTTGCCAGCCAGTTGGAGTTGGTGGCAATGCCACTCGGCGAAGTTCTTTGTGAGTCCGGCGCGCAGATCCAATACGTCTATTTTCCGACGACGGCTATTGTGTCTCTACAATACGTGATGGAAAACGGCTCAATGTCCGAGATCGCGGGCGTTGGCAATGAGGGGGTGTTTGGTATTTCGCTTTTCATGGGCGGAAATACCACGCCCAGCAGGGCGGTCGTGTATACCGGCGGTTATGGTTACCGACTGCGGGCGCGATTGTTGATGCAGGAGTTTAATCGTAATGGCGGGCGCCGTGCGGGTGTGGTGCATAGTTTATTGTTGCGATATACCCAATCGTTGCTCACGCAAATATCTCAAACAGCCGTATGCAATCGCCATCATTCGGTGGAGCAGCAACTTTGCCGTTGGTTGTTGCTAACCCTGGACCGATTGTCGTCGAATGAGTTGACCATGACCCAAGAGCTCATTGCCAGCATGCTTGGCGTGCGACGTGAAGGTATTACGCAAGCGGCCGGAAATTTACAGCATGCGGGGTGCATCAGTTACCGTCGAGGCCACATAACCGTGTTGAACCGGTCAGTTTTGGAGTCACTCTCGTGTGAGTGTTATGGTGTCGTCAAGCAAGAACATGATCGTTTGTTGAGTGATGTACGCAGTCGTCAAAAGCACCCTGTAGCGAGTCGCGGCGCCGCACAGATGTCTGACTCTTAGTTCCCGCGATACCCATAAATTGGGGCGATGTCAGTCTATTCGCCG
>JANOTC010000416.1:0-1510 GCA_031416175.1 Gammaproteobacteria bacterium | reverse complement strand
CTCAAGTCCCCGTCGCCGCCAAAGCTTCAGGCAATTGCACTACACGTGGTAACGCAATCGTAAACGTGGAACCCTTCCCTGGTGTGCTTTCCACCAAAATCTCGCCACCCATCATGCGGCAAAAACGGCGGCTGATCGCCAAGCCTAAACCACTGCCGCCAAATCTCCGCGTGGTTGAAGAGTCAGCCTGGGAGAAATCCTCAAATAAGCGATTCATCTGTTCCGCGTTCATGCCGATGCCCGTGTCCGCCACTAAAATTTTTACGCAGTCACCACCCGCTACAAGGCTTACTCTCACTTCGACAGTGACTTGGCCATCCTCGGTAAACTTGCACGCATTGCTGAGTAGATTTAACAGTGCTTGCCGAAGCTTGATTAAATCTGCGCGCATCACGCCCACTGTTTCTGCACACACCACCTGAATGGTGTTGTGATTACGTTCAGCCAATGGGCGCGCGGTGACGGTAACTTCACGAATCAGTTTTTCTATCTCGATGTCTTCAAGATACAACTCCATTTTCCCGGCTTCGATTTTCGACAAATCGAGCACATCACTAATGAGTGCTAATAAGTGCTTACCCGAAGACTGAATTTTCTTCACGTCGGGAATCACGTCATTGAGCCCGCGTGAGCTGAGCTCTTCTTCTAACATCTCGCTATAGCCGATTATCGCGTTCATCGGCGTTCGCAGTTCGTGACTCATATTCGCTAAAAAGCTGCCTTTCGCTCGACTTGCCTGCTCGGCACGCTCGGCCGTAATGGCCAATTGAACGTTGGTCTCGCGTAATTGGCGGGTTGCCTCGTCAATGCGTTGTTGCAGCGATGAGTTTAGGCGATTGACTACATTTTGCGAAAGTCGAAAACCGTTTGTTAACATCGTTATCGTCGCAGACAGGTTTTGTATTTCGCGCGGCGCGATTTTCGATGCGGGTGGCAGTGTCCCTTTTAGATCTTCTTGAATTAAAAGACTGGTCGCTTCCATGAGCGTGTTGAGGGGGCGGGTTAACCAGCGCGTCAACCAAAAGCCAATCGCCGCCGCCAACGCTAAGCCGAAAGCGCCCCAAGTGATCTGTGTTGAGGCTAACTTCCACACTTGCGCGGCCACTTCAGATCGAGGCTGTGCCACAACAACGCCCCAGCCTAAGGAACGCACCTGCGCATAACCTGCCAGCATGGCCTGCTGCGTTTCCGGTTCTTGATATTCGCCAACTCCGGAATGGCCCGCCATCAATTCGACCACAGGCGAGACCTGCGACCAGTCGGCGATGGAATTATTTTTGAACGCGCCAGGGCCGGCGATGGCCATCCCTTTGCTGTCTACAAAAATGGCGTGTCCACTCGAACCAAAATGGACACTTTCGCGAATTCCTTCAAACACGGCTAAATCGAGTTCGGCCAAGATGACACCCTTAAATTGACCGCCGACATTTCTGGCCTGCCCCAAAAAAACGGTCGGTTTGTGCCCAAAAGGACTCACCACCACATCAGAAATATAGCCCCCCCCTACCTT
>JANOTC010000415.1:0-11807 GCA_031416175.1 Gammaproteobacteria bacterium | reverse complement strand
CCGCCTGCGAAAACAAATCCATCGCGATCCAATCCGGGTCGGTCTTGCCATCACAAATCACCAAGATTTCCGACGGACCCGCGATCATGTCGATGCCAACGGTACCGAAAACCATGCGCTTCGCGGTCGCCACGTAAATATTACCTGGGCCAACTATCTTCGCGACTTGTGGAACCCGTTGCGTTCCGTATGCCAAGGCACCAATCGCTTGCGCGCCACCAACGGTAAAAACGCGATCCACACCCGCAACCGCCGCACTCGCCAACACCAAATCATTGCGCTCGCCGTTCGGCGTCGGCACCACCATAATTAATTCGGGCACACCCGCCACCTTGGCGGGAATCGCATTCATGAGCACTGACGAAGGATAGGATGCCTTGCCGCCCGGCACGTATAAACCCGCGCGATCAAGCGGCGTGACTTGCTGTCCGAGCAAAGTGCCGTCCGCCTCGGTGTAATTCCATGAATCGATTTTTTGATGTTCGTGGTAGCGGCGAATCCGATCGGCGGCCTGTTCTAACATTTCGCGCGTATCAACATCCAGGCTATTTAACACCGCCAACAAGCGGGCACGCGGAATTTCCAATTCATCCGGCGACTTGACCGCCATTTTGTCAAAGCGTTGCGTATATTCGACTAAGGCAACATCGCCTCGCGCACGCACGTCTTTCAATATTCCAGCGACCGTCGTGGTCACTTGATCGTCGGAAACACCTTCCCAGGACGTCAGCTTGGCGAGCTCGGCCCAGAAATCCGCTGCCTGACTATTGAAACGCTTCATCGCAATCATGGCTTTTTTTCCGCCCGGTCCACGGCCTGCGCAATTTGACTAATAAGGCTCTTAATACGCGCCGACTTCATTTTCATCGACGCCTTGTTCACAATGAGGCGAGAGCTAATATCGGCTATGTGTTCCAGCGGGGCGAGGCCATTAGCACGTAAGGTATTTCCTGTGTCGACGAGATCCACAATCGCGTCCGCCAAGCCCACCAAAGGCGCCAACTCCATTGAACCGTAGAGCTTGATAATCTCGACCTGCTCACCCTTCGCTGCGTAGTAACGACGCGCCGAATTAACGTATTTTGTCGCGATACGTAAACGTCGTAACTGATCCACCGCGCCAGGCCGTGCGGCCACCATTAAGCGGCATCGCGCTATCTTTAGATCGAGCGGTTCGTACACACCTTCACCGCCATGCTCCATGAGCACATCTTTTCCTGTCACGCCTAAATCCGCGCCACCGTACTCCACGTACGTAGGCACATCGGAGGCCCGCACAACTACCAATTTCACATCGGGCATATTAGTGTCCAAAATCAATTTGCGACTTACTTCTGGGTCGTCAATTGGATAAATGCCCGCATGCGCTAACAGCGGCAAGGTATCTTTGTAAATACGCCCTTTCGACAATGCAATCGTGATTCGCTCAGTCATAACTCAGCCGCCTATTTCGCCGGTACGCGACGGATTCTCGCGCCTAATGAGGCGAGCTTTTCCTCGATGCGTTCGTAACCGCGATCAATATGATAAATTCGGTCTACTGTCGTATCGCCTTCCGCTACTAGCCCCGCCAAAACCAAACTGGCCGAGGCACGTAAATCGGTGGCCATAACTGGCGCCCCCGTTAAACGCCGCACGCCTTTGCACACGGCTGTATTGCCTTCAAGCTGAATATCGGCGCCTAAACGCAACAATTCCTGCACATGCATGAAGCGGTTTTCAAACACCGTTTCAGTAATAATGCCGACACCATCCGCAACGGCATTCAATGCGGTGAACTGCGCCTGCATATCGGTTGGAAAGGCAGGATACGGCGAGGTATGCACATTGACGGCTTTCGGACGTCGACCGCGCATATCTAACTCAATCCAATCATCTCCATGACGAATGGTTGCACCGGCTTCGCGAAGCTTCGCGAGCACCGCATCTAACAAACGCGGCTCGGTTTTTTTTAGTTTCACGTAGCCGCTGGTAATGGCCGCGCCCACCAGATATGTGCCCGCCTCAATACGATCGGACATCACTTCATATTCAGCGCCGTGCAAGCTCTCCACGCCATCCACGATAATAGTATCGGTGCCCGCACCCTGGATTTGAGCGCCCATTTTTATCAAATACTTGGCAAGATCGACCACTTCCGGTTCGCGTGCCGCATTCTCGATAATGGTGCGACCTTCCGCCAAGGTGGCGGCCATCATAATATTTTCAGTGCCGGTGACAGTGACAATGTCAAAGTAAACAGTTGCACCTTTAAGGCGTGAAGCAGCGGCTTTGATGTAACCGCCATCGACAGAAATTTCGGCACCCATCGCCCGTAAACCTTGAATATGCAGGTTTACTGGACGCATTCCAATCGCGCAGCCACCCGGCATCGACACTTCGGCGCGACCATAACGCGCCAACAACGGCCCTAACACCAAAATCGACGCACGCATGGTTTTCACTAATTCATACGGTGCGCTGAAGCAGTTGATCGTGCGCGGATCAACTTCTATTTTCATGCGCTCGTCGATAAGCAGTTGCACACCTAATCGACCGAGCAACTCCATGGTCGTTGTCACATCATTGAGATGTGGCACGTTGGAAATAACGCTGGGTGAGTCAGCCAGCAATGTCGCCGCCAGAATGGGTAAAGCTGCGTTTTTTGCGCCAGAGATATTTATCTCGCCGTGCAAGGGTGCGCCACCCGTTATGATCAATTTATCCATGCAAGAACTCTATCCGCCTTTGCGCCTTGTCGGCCAAGTTTACCGCGTATTAACCGTTAGACTGCTGCACTTGCCACTGTGCCGGGGTATACGACTTTATCGAAAGCGCATGAATTGCGCCACTTTTGAGTTCCGCATCCACCGTCGCGTAAACCATGCGCTGCTGCGCTAACATGGATTTACCCTCAAACTGGGCGCTCACCACCGTCACGGCGGCGTGACATCCGTCGCCCGACAAGATGACTTGCGCATCGGGCAAGCCCCGTTCTATTAATGCTTTTATGTCGATCGACACTACACTGCCCTTCTGTCTAATTCGTGTTTGCGGTCGCGATCATGCCATCCACGCCCGCGACGCGCGCCAGGGCCATCATTTGACCCGGCACGTTAATAAATTTTATTTGAGTGGAGTTTTCTTTGGCGATGCGCAGCCATTCAATCAGCAATGCCAAACCGGCGCTGTCTGAATGGGTGACGCCCTCTAAGCTAAAAACAAATTCTTTCCCGCGTTGCAGCACGCCTCGGCTCGAACTCAACAACTCGACCACCGTACTGAACGTCAGCTCACCGCACAAATTATAGTGCTGATTATCAACGCACTCCAAAACGGGTAGCGTCACTTGACGGACGCCTGCTGGTTTCTGACGGCCAACTTTTCAATCAACTTGGCCACGCCGCCTTGGCGAATTTCATTGCCAAAACTGGTTCGATAATTAGACACCAAGCTCACTTCGTCGATGGTGACATCGAACACCAACCACGCACCGTCTTTCTTCGAAAGTCGATAGGTAATCGGAATTGGAAAGCCGCCCGATTGCTCCACTTGCGAACGCACCGTCACCTCGTCCGAATCCAAGGAATCGCGGAACGGCAAATAGGTAATTTTGCGATCCATGAAATCTTGTAACGAGGTCGCATAGGTGCGCACTAACAAGGTTCGAAACTCAGCGATGAAACGTTGCTTCTCATCGGCGGATGCCGTGCGCCAATGCTTGCCCAACACCCATTGCGCCATTCTTTCGAAATCAAAATGGGGAATGACAAACTCATTGACCAACGCATAAAGGCGCGTCGGCTCTTTTGCAATGAGCGCTCGATCTTGCTTAAGTTTCGCCAAGGTCTTATTGGCGGCATCCATGATTAAGTCTTGCGGTGCCAATCCCGCCCAGGCCGAACCGGCCAACATCGCTGCCAAAAACACGAACCAACGCGGTATAGAAATACGCATTATTTATACGCTCCAACGGCAATATCTAGGTCAACCACTTGCATATTGTAGTCAAAAACTGTCTTTAGGTACTCGCTATACGCCAATACATACCCTTGGAATGCACCCACTACTTTGTCGACCTTTTCCAAGCCTGCATCGAAATCGCTATACGTGCTGATCATCCAACGTCGGCCTGCTTTGGCGCCGACTTCCAGACTTTTGAGCGCCGCGTGGCTCGCCTGCACTTTGTGATAGGCTTCGGCCACTTGAAACGGAATGCCGCGATTGGCGAATGAGGATTTCTCGATCAAGGCATTGAGTTCCGCTTGTTCCCGGTCAACCCTAGCCGCATGAACCCCTGGTGCAAAGTCCCATTTCAGGCCAATCATCGGTGTCGCACCGTAGTCGTTAAACGGGTCATAAATGTGCGGGTTCTGCAATTTATCGCGACGTGGCGAGTAGGTCGCCAGCCCTGACACACCGGCATAAATGTTAGGTTTTGCCATCGCCTTACTCGCAGCTACTAAAGCGCGTCGTGCCTTTAAGCCTTCTTCAAGCTGCGTCATTTCTGGCCGATCTGCCGCAGCCGTGGTTTGTAAGGCACTCAATTCCGCTTGCGGCAACGGCAAGGGCGTCAAGCGCTCGTCTGCCAAGGTCAATTCCGCACCCAGGCCGACGCCCGTCAGCACCTTCAAACCCTCTAGACTAATTTTTTGCAGGCCTTTCGCCTGGGACAGATACGCAGCGACTACACCCTGCGCAGTCTGTATTGCGTATAAATCCGACTGTTTCGCGCCCTCATCGCCATTGTCGAGCGCACCGTTTACTTTTGCCTGCGCCGCGTCGAGGCGCGTTTGCACGTCTGCTAAAAACGAGACCCCGTCACGCGACGTCAAATGTCCAAAGTACGCTAATTTCACATCGCGCATGGTCTTGCCGCGCTGCACACGCGTGTCTTCTTCTTTTACTTTGACGTTTGCCTTTGCCGCTGCACTGTAATTTTCAATTTTGCCGAAGGTGTAAAGCGGCTTAACGATGGTTCCGGCAAGATAGGTCCACGGCGACAATCCGGAATGCAGACTTTGACGACCATCCCGCGGTTCACACGCACTCGCGACGCCACAGGTGTCGTTTTTGAAGAGTCCACCGTTAACAGCAGGTGCGATTCCTACAAAGGTATTCAGACTGATGATCACGCCACCCGACCCTTCCGCTTCCGCCACCAAGGTCTTTGCCGATTCCGCCAAATATTCCAACTCACTAATGCGTGGATCAGCGTCCAACGCACGCGCCACCGCTTCGTCTAAGCTCAGCGTTTCAGCAATGGCGGTCGTGGCTGAACCCAGCAACACGGCCAACACCAAAACGGAGCAGCGCCTATTCATTGGGCGCCTTATCACCTGACGCTTTGCTGAACAAGAATTGGCCTAACACTTGTTCCATCACAAAAGCGGCCTGAGTTAACTTTATTTCGTCTCCGTTCTTGAGAAAAGCCGTGTCACCACCCGGGTCCAAGCCTACGTATTGCTCACCTAACAAACCCGCTGTGAAAATGCTGGCGGACGTGTCTTTCGGCAGATTTTTGTATTTGCTCGAAACATCCATTACCACAACCGCTTCGTACGTCTGACTGTCCAACGTCACGTCGGCCACCTTGCCTATGCGAACGCCACCGACTAACACCGGCGCCCGCACTTTGAGGCCGCCAATATTGGAAAAGCGCGCCTTGATCACGTATCCATTTTCTTCCGACACCGCCGCCAAGTTGCTCACTTTCACAGCCAACATCACTAACGCCGCCAAACCGAACACGACGAACACGCCCACCGCTATTTCAATTTTGCGTTTTTGCATAACGACTTAGAGTCCCCCAAACATCAGCGCGGTCAAAACGAAATCCAAACCCAACACGGCAAACGCGGTATGCACGACTGTTCGGGTGGTCGCGCGACTCACCCCTTCAGTCGTCGGGGAGGCATCAAAACCCTCAAATACCGCAATCCAGGTCGCCACCACGCCAAACACGACGCTCTTGATAACGCCATTCAAAATATCATCATAAATGTCGACCTTAGCCTGCATTTGCGACCAAAACGCGCCCGAGTCGATGCCCAATAGACCAACACCGATCATCGAGCCGCCGATAATACCGAGCGCGCTAAACATGGCCGCCAACAATGGCATCGACACCACACCGGCCAAAAACCGCGGGGCAAATACGCGTCGAAATGGGTCCACGGCCATCATTTCCATCGCGGGCAATTGCTCGGTAACCCGCATCAGCCCAATTTCTGCCGTTAACGCAGAACCCGCACGACCCGCGAAAAGTAAGGCCGTCAACACCGGCCCGAGTTCACGGACTAACGACAACGCGACCGCCTGCCCCAGCGATTGCTCCGCACCGAAATCGACTAGCGTATTATAGCCCTGCAAGCCAAGCACCATCCCAACCGTGAGGCCAGAAATGGCGATAAGCTGCATTGACAGCACGCCCACAGAATAAATTTGGGTAATGCACAAGCGAAACTCGCCGACGAGCTGGGGCAGTACGGCCACGACACGCAGCAAAAACAATAGCGCACGCCCCAGCCGCTCGAAAAAAAGCAGCGCACGTGCGCCAATTCGACGCAACCATTCAAGCATTAGTTCGCCGTCCCTGCCAAAAGATCTTCGGCATAATCAGGTGCAGGAAAATGGAAGCCTGCAGGCCCATCCGCTAACCCGCTCAAGAATTGTTGCACCCAGGGCGAAGCAGATCGGCCAAGCACATCGGGATCGCCATGATCGACGACCTTGCCATCAGAAATTAAATACATGTAGTCAGAAATGGCGGCGACCTCTTGCACATCGTGAGACACAATCACGGAGGTCAAACCCAAATTGTCATTGAGCATGCGAATGAGCTTCATAATGACGCCCACGGTAATCGGATCTTGCCCGGTAAACGGCTCGTCGTACATGATCATCATCGGGTCCAACGCAATAGCCCGCGCCATCGCCACGCGCCGCGCCATGCCGCCCGACAACTCGCTTGGCATCAGCGCACGCGCACCCCGCAAGCCAACGGCTTCGAGCTTCATGAGCACCAAATCACGAATCATATTTTCAGGCAATTTGGTGTGCTCTCGCAACGGAAAGGCGACGTTTTCAAATACCGACAAGTCGGAGAACAAAGCGCCGCTTTGAAACATCATGCCCATGCGTTTACGCAACGCGAACAAGCCGCGTCGATCCAACTTAGGTACATTTTGACCGTCGACCTCAACCAGGCCAGCATCGGGATTCAATTGACCCCCAATCAAACGCAGCACGGTAGTCTTGCCAGTGCCGCTAGGACCCATAATCGTCGTGATTTTGCCGCGAACGATGTCAATGTCCATGCCGTCAAGAATCATACGATCACCGCGTTTAAAGGTAACGCCGCGTAATCGCACTAAGACGTCTGGGGTCTCTAAAATTTCCTCCGACATGACTTTTTTGGTGCTTACTAAGTTAAATGGTGGTAATTAGGCAGAGTAAATTCGTGTCAAGAGTACTATATTTCTCCGCAACCTGACAGTTCTCCCCCCATGAAATTCGATTTGTTCTATGAACTCTCCGTGCCAGCGGCGCTTGCGCGCGACGAATCTGCCGTATTTTTCGACGCACTGACCGAATTGGAACTCGCCGATGCACTCGGCTTTAACGGGGCATGGCTCGTAGAGCATCATTTCATGCGCGGCTATTCCCATAGCTCGGCACCGGAATTGTTTTTGGCAGCGGCTTCGCAGCGCACCACTCGCCTGCGCCTCGGGCATGGCATTATTCCTTTACCCTACAATCATCCCGTTCGGGTCGCGGAACGGCTAGCCACGTTGGACATTCTTTCGCGCGGACGACTCGAATTTGGCATGGGCCGGGGCTTTTCACCGAAAGAATATGCAAGCTTTGGTGTGGCGATGGCGGCGAGTCGTCAGATCACCCAAGAGGCGTTAGACATTATTCGCCTTTCGTTTCAGCACGCGCCAGTGAGCTACCAAGGCCAACATTTTACACTCGATCAGATCGATATTTTGCCTAAAGTAGTGCAACGGCCACACCCGCCCATTTGGACAGCGGCGGTGAGTCCAGAAACTTACGAGCTGGCCGCCCAACAGGGCATTGGCGCGCTCGCTGGGCCTTTCAAACCGTGGTTTATGGTCGCGGAAGACATCAAACTTTACCGACGGGCGTGGCAAGCAACACATGGCAACACATCTGCCGCAACAGGACAAAACAATCGCGTCGGCATGACTGTTGGTATTTTGTGTCTACATGATGCTAAGCGCGCTCGCGCCATCGCCAAGCCTGCCTTCGAATGGTTTTATCGCGAATTGTTTGCGCAGACGCTGCCCGTATTGAAAAAACTTTATGACAGTTATGAGTATTATCGCAAGATGGGGCGTTTCCATGGCCTGATTGGCCCGGCGGTGAACCTAAAAGTGCTTGAAACGCTCGGAATGGTCATCGTGGGCAATCCTCAACACTGTATCGAGCGTCTGGAAAAATTACGCGCGGCGGGTGTCGATCACGTGTTATGCGCGATAGGCGCTGGTGCTGTACCTACTGATGTAGTGCGAGAGTCCATGCACGTGCTAGCCAGCGACGTGATGCCGCATTTCGCAACGGACGCACGCGCGTGAGAATATTTGTCACCGGGGCTGCCGCTCATCTGGCCCGGCCGTTACTCCCGGCGCTATGCCAATGCGATTGGGTCAGCGCAGTTTGCGGCGTCGACCTCAAAGCGAGCGGCTTTGCGCACTCGAAATATACGGAACATATTTGCGACGTTCGCGACCCGCGCCTAGCGCGCTTAATGTTAGGACACGATGCGGTGATTCATCTCGCTTTCGTCGTGTTACGTAGCCATTTAGGTACACAACGAAAAAATCGAGCACTCGTACACGACATCAACGTGAACGGCAGTATCGCCGTGTTTGAGTCGGCAGCGCTCCAAGGGATAACGCGTATTGTTCACATCTCCAGCGCCGCCGTGTACGGTGCGTGGCCAAGCAACACAGTGTTAGCCACGGAAACCCAAGCACGTCGTTCGATGCCTGGCTTTTCCTATTCGCAGGACAAGAACGCGGTGGAAGACTGGTTAGACGCGTTCGAATTGCGTTATCCGCATACCTACGTTACGCGGCTGCGACCGCATGTCATCCTCGGCGCACATGCACAAGCTTTTTTACGCTTGTTACTGGCCCAGCCATTTTATCCGTATTTTCGCGCCCCCCTGCCGCTAACCCAGTGCGTGTGGGAAGAAGATGTGGTGGCCGCGATGTTGGCCGTTTTACAACGCGACGTGCGCGGCGCCTTCAATCTTGCCGCCGAACCGGCGCTGCCGTTTCGTGACTTGCTCCGACTTACCCATCGCTATACGTTTCCGCTGCCATTTACCGCATTGCGTTGGTTACACCGTGCTGCTTGGACCGTGAGCGGCGCAGGCGAAGAGCCTGGCTGGATGGACGGCATGCGTTATTCGCTCGCCGTGGACTGCGCTAGAGCGAAATCTGAATTGGACTGGATGCCCCGCTATTCCACGCAAGCGTGCGTCACGAAGATGCTGGGGTCGCCGGAGTTCGCCTGAAACTGCAATAGCGCCGGGCTGGACTTTCGGCGCCTTGCGTTGTGCAGTAACACGCGGTTTTGGATCGGCGTTTTGTCATCGAGCGAGAAATCGAAAGCGTCGGCGCCGATTTTGTACGCGTTCGTGCGATCTTTGATGTGGCCATGCACAAACTGCCGCGTATCGCGGTCTTGAATTTCAGCATACAACGCACGACGTTTATTAACTTCTTTCATTATTAGTCTTTCCGGGATAGCGCGTGAATTATTTGGGTTTGATGAATTCAACACGCGCGGATTGATCCAGCGCAAGCGTCGCACACTGCGCGAGGAATATCCTATTTTCTCAGCCGCACATCAAATCGAAACGGCTGAGGCATCCCCCACGTTATGCGTGCAAAGTCTGGATGATTGGGGTTAATAACATAATTGAGTTCAACAGGTATGACCGCCGAAGGGACAGCCAATACACCTGATCGACGCCCACCAACCCAATCGCCACCCAGATTCTGGAGCACATCAGGGGCTGGATACTCGCGCCAATTCGGCGGCAATTGATCAGTAGTCAGCGTTTCGAACGCTATATCATCGGGCAAATCAATGGCAAACGCGACCCAGTCGGCAGGCATCAAGTCGTCAGCTACGTGAACGAGAAGTTCCAGTGCCGCAAGCGCCAACGATGAAGCGGCGTAGACCACGGGCACTCCCCTTGGGTTCCAACGCCCTCCGGCTAAACGAGCACCGTCGCCACTAAACGCGTTCGCAGCGAACGGTGCGGAAACCAATCGCCATACGCGCATTAGCCAATAACGCCGTGCTCAAGACGCGTCAATATGTCGTCAACCTGTTCAGCACCAATGTCCGTATCAAGATACATAATTGGGCTGTTACCACCGAGACCACGATTGGGGCGATGAAGCCACTGTGCCGCTACTTGCGAGCTGCCCAAGGCTGAAATCGCGTGGGCGGCAACGCGCGCCACCCTAAAAAGACGGTCTGACTCGACGGGTTGAAGGTGCTTTGCTTGCTTTCGACGTGTCAGTGTTCGTGCTGGCAATGAGATCACTGTTGCGACTTCCTCGCGGGTCATGTCCGTTAGCCGAATCACGCTTTCGAGCACTTCAATGGGGAAGCCTTCCCGCACAGATTCCATCAGGTCTGATCGTGTGTAAACCATGCGCCCCAACGTCTGCGCGCCTCCGAGAACATCTGTTAATTCTTTCAACGCATTCGCCACAGGGAGAACCTAAATTAGCCACTTATACATAGATTGTCGGCCATATGGCCACTAAACTCAAGGTCCGTGATAAGCGAGTGGAAACCGGCGGCCCGTCAACGTAACGTATACTTCGCACAACTTATCGGCGCCGCCTGCCATACACACGGAGTCAGGTGAATACCTGGCCGACGCGGCGGCGTCAGCGCCAAGCAAATAATATGAAAATTCGGAGTCTAGATCCGATTTTTCATATAAAATCACCCAATGATCCTTCGTACTCGCCACTTCGATCAACTCAAACAACAACTTGCCAATTTCCCAGTCGTCGCAATTCTGGGCACGCGGCAAGTGGGAAAAACCACGCTTGCGAGCCGTAAACGCAAATGGAAATCGACCACATTTTTATCTGCGCAAAAATTAATGCGCCAGAAGCGGAAGCACTTAAATCCTTCGGCCTAACCGAAGGATCACCTAACAGCCATCCCGGACAAGGGACCGCCAATAGACGTTTTTTCTTTCACAACACGTTTATCGAACTGTTGTGGCTCCACGATGCAAATGAGGCACAAAACGACATCACACGCCCAACGTTCCTTTATGACCGACTCACGTCAAAGGACCCCATGACCAGTCCATTTGGACTTTGTTTTAGACCAAGCCCTGACGACGACAAAAGCGTCCCCTTCGCCGCGTGGCCTTACCGCCCAGCGTATTTACCCGCAGGAATGGACGTCTCAATAGGCGAAGGGACGCCACTGTCAGAACCCATGTGGTTTTACTTGTCTTTTGCCACGCGACCTGACAACGCCCCTTCCGCAAGACGACAACCGCTCACACATCCAATAGGCTTTTTTGAACTAACATCCGTTAGGATTACGCGTCCTTCGACAGAGCAGAAATCCGGCCCAGCAATGTGCGCTATTGAAACAGCGCGTATCGAACTGTTTGACGGCAACGAACATCTATTGGAACTTGGCTTCGATGGCGAAAAGGTCGGCAATACGCACGACTTTCGGCCAGGGTTGCCGTTGATATTTCGCTGGTGATGATCAGGCGCGACGCCGTTGCAAGCATCGTTTCCACT
>JANOTC010000414.1:0-13476 GCA_031416175.1 Gammaproteobacteria bacterium | reverse complement strand
TCGATGAGCCGGTCGCGGCCGCCTCTGAGCATGGATTCATTGATGTCAGCAAGCACAACCTCACCCGTGTCACCCACTCGCGGCGCGATAGCGGCCGCTAAATCACCCGTGCCCCCGGCCAGATCCAAAATGCGTTGACCTGGGCGCGCGGCAACGAATTCAATGGCAATGCGCTTCCACAAGCGATGCACGCCAAGCGACATCAAATCATTCATCACATCATATTTTGATGCGACTGAATGAAACACGTCGGCAACCCGACGCGATTTGTCGTCGATGGGCACTTGCTCGTAGCCAAAGTGCGTCGTGTCGTTGGGCTTTTCGTGTTCCATCCTGTTCATGCCTCCTCTAACGAGCCTTAAAACGTCACGTTTTTGCGCACATAACCGACTTTTTGCAGCCGCTCCAAGTATTCATTCCAAAGTTCGTTTTGGTGCAGGCCCATATTGTAGAGCGCCACCCAGGAGTACAAACCGGTATTGTGTCCATCGCTAAACGTGAGTTTAACTGCGTAGGCGCCCACAGGTTCGATGTTAACGATATTGACGTTTTCTTTATCCAGTTGCAGCACTTCTTGGCCCGGACCGTGCCCGCGCACTTCCGCCGAAGGTGAAAACACGCGTAGAAATTCGCAAGGAAATTCAAAATGCGCGTTGTCGTCAAACCGCACTTCAAGGCGGTGCGATTTTTGATGCAACTTAATTTCAGTTGGCGTAGGGGGCTTGTCTTTCATACAACATTTATCTCGAATTTAAAGAATGTAACGGCTGAGGTCTTCGTTTTGTACCAAAGCCGCCAGATGGAGATCCACATATTCGCGCGTAATTTCCAGCTTCTCGCCGGCGCGATCACAGGCCGCAAATGAAATTTCTTCCAATAAACGCTCTAACACGGTATGTAGACGACGTGCGCCAATGTTCTCGGTACGTTCATTCACTTCCCAGGCGATTTCCGCCATGCGCGCGATGCCGTCTTTGCTAAAGGAGAGTTCTACGCGCTCCGTTCCTAACAAGGCGGTGTATTGCTCAGTGAGTGACGCGCTAGGTTCAGTCAGAATCCGTATAAAATCGTTTACGCCTAAAGCCTTTAATTCAACCCGAATCGGGAAGCGGCCTTGTAATTCAGGAATTAAGTCAGACGGTTTGGTTAAGTGGAACGCACCTGAAGCGATAAACAAAACATGGTCAGTTTTCACCATGCCGTGCTTTGTAGACACCGTGCAACCCTCAACTAAGGGCAATAAATCACGCTGAACGCCTTCACGCGACACATCGGCACCGGCATGTTCGCCGCGCTTACAAATCTTGTCCATTTCGTCGATGAACACAATGCCATGTTGCTCGACCGCGAACAATGCGGCGGATTTAATCTCGTCTTCGTTCAGCATCTTTGCGGCTTCTTCGTCGATGAGCAATTTTAGCGCTTCAACGACGCGTACTTTGCGCGATTTCGTGCGCGTGGAGGCGAGATTCTGAAAGAGACCTTGCAACTGGCTCGTCATGTCCTCCATACCTGGCGGAGTCAAGATCTCCACGCCTGGACTAAAGCTCACGTCAATCTCGACTTCTTTGTCGTTTAATTTGCCTTCGCGCAACATTTTGCGAAATTTTTGTCGGGTTGAACTGGCGTCGACGGCATCGACTGACACCGGGTCCAAGGTCGAACGGCGCGCAGGACGCAGCAGCGCATCTAATACGCGCTCTTCGGCCGACTCTTCAGCGCGATGCCGCACTTTCCCCACTTCCCTTTCACGCACCATTTTAATCGACATGTCGACGAGGTCGCGGATAATGGTTTCTACATCGCGGCCTACGTAACCCACTTCGGTAAACTTGGTGGCTTCTACTTTTATGAAGGGTGCGTGCGCCAACTTGGCTAAGCGCCGCGCGATTTCCGTCTTGCCTACGCCAGTCGGCCCGATCATGAGAATATTTTTCGGCGTAATTTCGTTACGCAACGCCACATTCACATTGGAGCGGCGCCAGCGATTTCGTAATGCAATCGCGACGGCACGCTTGGCCTCGTCTTGGCCAATGATGTGTTTATCTAATTCTTCGACGATTTCTCTAGGTGTCATGTCAGACATGGGAATGCTCGTATTTATTTGACTCGTCTTGAGTCAGCATGGGCGACAACCGAACTATTGCAGTGCGCTTCATAGGCGGCAACCGGCGTCCTAACTCGCCAACTCTTCCATCGTCAAGTTATGGTTGGTGTAAACGCAAATATCCGCCGCGATGTGCAGTGATCTTTCGACAATTTCACGCGCGCTCAACTCCGTATTTTCCATCAAGGCACGCGCTGCCGACTGCGCAAACCCGCCGCCCGAACCGATGGCAATCAAATTATGTTCCGGCTCTACAACGTCGCCATTGCCAGTAATAATCAAGGACTGGGTTTTATCCGCGACGGCCAATAATGCTTCCAAGCGTCGCAACATGCGATCTGTGCGCCAGTCTTTGGCCAACTCCACCGCCGCACGCGTCAAATTGCCCGAGTGACGCTCAAGCTTGGCTTCGAAACGCTCAAACAAGGTGAACGCATCGGCGGTGCCACCGGCAAATCCAGCGATCACTTTATCGTTATAAAGGCGGCGTACTTTACGGGCATTGCCTTTAAGTATGGTGTTACCAAGGCTCACTTGGCCATCGCCACCGATTACCACCGCCCCCTGCCGACGCACGCAAATGATTGTCGTACCGTCAAATTGCTTCACCAGCCCACCCTCGCGACACAAAACGCAAGATTGTACACGAAGCTAATGGGGTAAACACGGCCAGAAAAATACTCCCATCGCAGCATGCAGCTACCGCTAGCACAAACCGCGCTTCTACTCACTTTTCTTCTTTCGTGCACGCGGATGTGCTGCATCATACACTTGCGCCAAGTGTTGGAAATCAAGGTGGGTGTAGACCTGGGTCGTACTGATATTGGCATGGCCGAGTAATTCTTGTACGGCGCGAATGTCGCCGCTGGATTCCAATAGATGGCTCGCAAACGAATGGCGCAAACGATGCGGATGCAAGCGCCCTTCCAACCCCTGCTTGGTGCCCCACCCCTTCAAGCGTGCTTGCACCGCACGGGGTGAAACGCGCCGCCCTTGAGCCGTGACAAATAAGGCCGACGATGCATCCGCCACCCACAACGCGCGCGCATTCAGCCAATTATGCAAGGCGACCACTGCTTTGGCCCCGACCGGTACGACGCGGGTGCGCGAACCCTTGCCTGTGACGCGAACCGTCGCTCCGGTTAAATCCAAATCAGGCAGGTCCAAGCCAAGTAATTCCGCTAAGCGCAATCCACTCGAATAAAACAACTCCATGATCGCCACATCACGCACAGCCAAAGGGTCGGCACCCGGATTAATCGTGAGTAATGCCGCGACTTGATCGACATCGACGGCGGCCGGTAAGCGTTTCGCCGCTTTAGGCGCTGCCACGCCTTCCACGGGATTGACGTTAACCACGCCTTCCCGTACTAGGTAGCGAAAAAAAGACCGCGCCGCTGACAAGTATCGCGCCACGCTTCGCCCATCCAAACCACCACGATGACTGGCCGCCGCAAATTGGCGCAGGTGGTGCGACGATACCGATTTCCAGTCTGCCACCTCGGCACTGACACAGAAGGCGCGCAATGCCGCTAGATCGCGTTGGTACGCCGCCACCGTGTGAGGCGACAAGCGCTTTTCAGTGGTGATATAGCGTATAAACCCTACCAGCGAAGCGTCTTCCGTCAGCGCAGGCGCTATATCATCGCTCACCGCAGACGTTGTAAAACGGCGTAAGCCATTTCGCCTAAATAACAAAGATAGGCTGTACTCATGCCCGCTCGAAATCGCTCAGGGTCAGCACTGCCCACTACAATCAACCCGAGGGACTGCATATCGGCAATAGGCACCACGGCCACAGATTTGATTAGCTCCGCGCGTGATCCGAACAGGAACTCTAACTGCTGTGTATTGAATCGACCGCACACGGGCTTACGCCTAGCCAAAATGCTTTCAAATAAATTCCACCCGGTGGCTGTGCGACCCACCAATTCCGCGCGACTTCCCGCCGCCACATCCGCAATAAGGCGGACAGAGGCAGCGTCAGCGGCGAAGTTTTCTTCTAATCCTTGCACCAAAACCTCAATATAGTTATCGAGGCTCGTGCATTTAATCAGCTCCATGCTTAGCCGATGCAACTTCGCGATTAGGGTATCGTTATCACGCGCGATTTCCGCGAGTTCTTTAATTCGCCCACGCAACTGTTTGTTTTGCTGGCGTAATACCGCCACTTGCCGCTCAATGAGGGAGACTGCGCCAGGCGTTTGATGCGCCACTTCGACGAGCGCCAACGTTTCAGGGTGGACGTTAAAAAAATTCGGGTGCTCGTTCAAATAGTCCGCCACGTCTTTTTCACTTACCACCGCGCTTGCATCGCCATGTGATCGCTGATCTATCGTCATCAAATTCCTCGCTTGAACAAAAAATGACTAAGAGGCCGGCAGGGCGACCACACCTTCAAAAACAGTGACAGCGGGGCCAGTCATCCGCACGGAATGGCCAGGGCCAGTCCAGTGAATAAGTAACTGGCCACCCGGTAGATCAACTTTCACTTCCTCTAACAATTCACCCCACATACGCCCCACCACTACCGCCGCACAAGCGCCCGTTCCACACGCCAGCGTTTCACCTACCCCACGTTCGTACACGCGTAAACGGACATGATCGGCAGACACGATTTGCATAAAACCGACATTGACTCGGCGTGGAAAAGACCCGTGAGACTCGATCAAAGGGCCGAGCTGAGCGACCGGCGCCGAGTCAACATCGGCGACACATAAAACAGCATGTGGGTTACCCACAGAAACCGCACCCACTAACATTGATTCGCCATTCACAACCAGCGCATACTCAGGCTCCCGCACAGGCGCCTCGAAGGGAATCTCGTGCGGATCGAAACGAGGCAGCCCCATATCGACAGTGACTTGGCCATCTGATTCGACATGGAGCACGATAAGCCCGCTGTTGGTTTCAACCCGAATAACGTCAAGTTGAGTCAATTTTCTGTCACGCACGAACTTTGCGAAGCAGCGTGCACCGTTCCCGCACTGTTCTACTTCACCGCCGTCAGCATTAAAAATTCGATAGCGAAAATCAACACCGGCCTGAGTCGACGCTTCAACCAATAAGAGTTGATCACAGCCGACCCCGAAATGCCGATCCGCCAGAAAGCGGACGTGTTCACGCGTCAAGGCAACATGTTGAGTGATCGCGTCAATCACGACGAAATCGTTACCTAATCCATGCATTTTTGCGAAGTTTAGCATCATCATTTTGAGACTCGAACGCCCTGCTGCTACCGTGAAGCACTATGCCCTTTGCCAAGTATAATGACTCTTAGGCCGCCAGTCTGCTCCCGCATGGTGTGCCCTTCCCAAATAGCCCACCACCTTGCCCAAAGCAAACCGTACAAGGGACGTAGACATGGACACGCTTGACGATGCATCATACCGACCGCCACGTCCGTGCCGCTAGACCTAGGCATGCAACGTTTCGCATGGAATTTGTGTAAATTGGAACTTTAATGGAGTTAAAAAATGAATAAGTGGGTATTGGGCGCCATTGCCGCCGCGTGTGTTTCGTCAATGTCATTGGCCGCCACGCCATCTGCCGCCGACGCGAAAGTGTCTATCGTTTCGCCTGCTGACGGCGAAACGGTGTCCTCGCCCGTTAAGGTGATGTTTGGCGCTGCTGGAATGGAGATTGTTCCTGCGGGCATCGACAAACCCAACAGCGGCCATCACCATTTGGTGATTGACGGCGATGTACCGGATTTGAGCAAGGCGTTTCCGAAGGATGATACGCATATTCATTTCGGCAAGGGGCAAACCGATGCAACGCTGACGTTGGCGCCGGGCAAACACACCTTGCAACTCGTATTGGGTGACAAAGACCACATGCCACACGATAAGCCAGTCGTCTCGAAGAAGATTACGATTACTGTCAAATAAGGGTTGTCAGTCTGACTTGAATCGCTTGCGTAGCGCTAAACTCGCCTACGCAAGCGCCCGCCAAGTTATTTATTCGCACCCTATAAAAAATGAAAATAGAGTATGTTAAAAACTATTAAAATCGCCTTTTACACGCTAATTTTCTCGGGCGCGTGCGCCTGCTTTAATTTTGTTTTGGCAGATGAAACAACGGAACCTAAGACGGTGCCCAAGACGGAACCTAAGTATGAATTCGATGTAGCTGCACGCGTAAAGTCTGGATTTGTGACCTATCAAATTGGCGGATTCGTGTCGGATGGCCGAGTTATCGGCATCATTCATTTCCCATTGAGTGAATTACGCTTTCCCTTGGCGGCAAAGACGGTGCAATTCAAATTTGCCTTGCCAACGAAAGACGCATGGAAGTTACAAGTCGGCATAGAAACCAATGTCACATCGGATAATGGTAGCGTAGAAGATAGTGACTGGCTGACTCCTGGCTCGCTCGATATCTACTCCGTTTCGCGGAGCGAATTGAATGTCCTGGAAGGGAATCTTCGCCTCGAAAAACAAACAGGTGAACACCAAGATCCTCTCAAACTCTTTACCTGGACACTCAATTACGGCGTTGGCCTACTCGCGCAAAATTACAGTTATCGTGTTTATGACTTTGTACAAAGCTATCCGTCGAACCCGAGCAAGGCTACCATCACGCTGAACGGGCTTGCACTGACTTATCGATATCGTCAAATTACGCCGCAACTTCTTTTTGCCGTCGCCCCAAAAATCTCACCCACCATCGACATCGGATTAGAATTCATGGCCACGCCGTTCGTGCGCACGTCAGATCACGATGAACACTTGTTACGAGGCAAAACCATCGACGGCGTAGGAAAAGGCTGGTCTGTGGCCACAGCGCTATCCGCCGCATGGCACACTAGCCCCACATTGAGTGTGACCGGACGACTTGATTTTCAAAAAACCCTCGCCACTGGCACACAAACTCAGCAGGATGTGGTCGATAACGTCATTGAAACTGCGCAAATAAGACTCAAGCACATAAGCGAACAAACAAATGTATCCTTAGGATTAAAATATCTCTTTTGATCGGAAATATCGGACACCCATATAATGATTCGGTTAGGCATCGATTTAGGCGGAACAAAAATCGAAATAATCGCGCTCGACGCGTCCGGTTGCGAACTCTTTAGGCAGCGAATTGCCACGCCGCAAGGCGATTACATAGGCACAATAAAAGCTATTGAACGTCTGGTTCGAGGCACCGAAAAAGTTCTTGGCGCGCAAGGTAGCGTTGGGATAGGCACGCCCGGTGCACTCTCGACACAAACGGGTTTAATGAAAAACTCCAATTCGACCTGCCTCAATGGTCAACCTTTATTGCAAGATCTAGAAAACGCACTAACACGCAATATTCGCATCGCCAATGACGCCAATTGTTTCGCCTTGTCTGAAGCAACCGACGGTGCTGCGGCGGGCGCTGCCTGCGTGTTTGGCGTTATTGTTGGCACGGGCACCGGTGCAGGCATCGTTGTAAACGGACACGTTTTGACGGGCGCCAACGCAATTGCCGGGGAATGGGGACATAACCCCTTACCCTGGCCATTGGAAAATGAGCGTCTAGGGCCAGTCTGTTATTGTGGGAAAACGGGTTGCATTGAAACCTATCTCTCCGGCCCCGGCATGAGCCAAGATCACCTAACCATAACAGGGATACCGCTTTCACCGCCTGCTATTTTAGAACGCGCCGAGGCGGGCGACGCCGATTGCGAAACAACACTGCGCCGCTATGAAGACCGCCTTGCACGAAGTTTGGCGCACGTCATTAATATCGTTGATCCCAATGTGATTGTTATGGGCGGCGGCATGTCGAACATGACGCGCATATACCACAATATTCCTAACATATGGGGCCGGTACGTTTTTTCTGACACCGTCCACACCCGGCTTCTTGCGCCTGTATACGGCGATTCCAGCGGCGTTCGAGGCGCAGCCTGGCTATCCGCCATGATTTAATTTCGCGACGCAGATTAACCCTTCCATAACAGCGGTCGATATAAAGTTTGGTTACATTTGAGCTGAGGAAAGGTGAGGGGATTTAAGTAATGCTATCCAGCGACATGGTACCGCTCATCGTTGACAGTAATACGACGCACTCGAAGTCGGTCGCAACGATATTGCGCAATGAATTTAACGCGCAGACGGTATACTCGGCTAATACCGCACGCCAAGCAATGGATATTGCCCGGCAGCAACCCAAAATAAATTGGATATTTGCCGACACTGAGTTGTCCGATCTTAGCGGTTTTGATTTTATTGATAGCGTGCGACAACTTCCGACGGCAAGAGACGCGTCGGTCGTACTCATGTCCTCACGACGCGACAAAGAAACGCTGTTACGTGCAGCCGCCACCGGCGTCGTAGATTACATTGCCAAGCCCTTTAATGCGGCGACGTTAATCAGTAAATTGCGTCGACACTTAGATAGTAAGGAAAAGCGCGAATCAGAACGATTGACGACACTGGCCGTGTTCGATGTAGACATCACCTTTGGCGACGCCATATACCCAGGTAAATTATTAGACATATCATTGGGCGGTTGCCTGGCACGGGCCGAACCCTTTAAGCGCAGCCATACCTGCGTTTTCGATACCGCCAATTTGCTTGTTAAGCATGAAAACGGCGAATTGACATGCCAAGGTGAACTGGCCCGCATGGAACGCTATACGGATCCCGATACGCATGAGAAATTCGTTGCCGCCGGTTTTCAATTCAGCCACTTAACGGACCAAATGCGCACTGATATCTCACGTTTCGTTTCATCGATAGGCTCAGGTCAAAAACAAACAACAACAGCCGCGGTTATAGTAGCGTTAGAAGTGTAAGGCACGGCATAATGGCGGGTGGTGAATGTCATATGTCATTGTTCTTAAGATTTTCGGAGACGCATTTTGACGAGTTGTAACGGCACTTTTCTCTCCCGCAGCCAATATCTTCTAATTTTTTTTCTTGGAATGAATTCGCTCGCTCACGCGGCTGCAAATGACTATCCCGTATGCAGAGATGAGACCCCAGGCGTTAACAAAGTACGATTCATTGATACCGGCGACGGCACCGCCACCGACAAGGTGACGCGACTGGTTTGGCAGCGTTGCGATCACGG
This sequence comes from Gammaproteobacteria bacterium, assembly GCA_031416175.1. Classification (GTDB taxonomy): domain Bacteria; phylum Pseudomonadota; class Gammaproteobacteria; order S012-40; family S012-40; genus JANOTC01. The sequence goes on along the minus strand of JANOTC010000414.1, from coordinate 4,319 downwards.
GATGTCGATTCAATCCGATGGAACGTGTTTTGCGTCGGGTGGCCATTCGTACTTTAATTGGAAAGATGCGCTCAACGAAGTTGTCACGTTCAATCTAGAGCAGTCGGCCCTTAATAAACCGGCCACATGGCGCTTGCCGAATATTAAAGAACTCGCCAGCATCGTTGACATGCAATGCGCAAATTTTGCCATTGACCTTGTCATTTTTCCCGATCCTTCGACTACTTACTTTTCCAGCACGCCTATCGTACGCGTGAATGTGCAATTGCCGCCAAATCCGCTATCGCCCACTATCCCGTTTCGCCAAAACGGTGCATGGGGAATTAGCTTTCTCACGGGCAGAGAAGTCATGATGGGGATGGGCGAAACGGCCTCGATAAGGTTGGTGAAATAATGCGTAACACACTAACCATTATTGCACTTGCCGGGATCGGCGCTGGCACGCTAGCACTAACCGGTTGCGACTCCAACAATTCGAATAATACTACAGGCAACCCCTCTGACAAAGTGAAGTATGGCCTTAACGATACCGGCGTAACACAGGCTATGAGCACAAACACGCCAATTTCTGCGAGCGTTGCTCAACCACCCACAATCAACAGCCCACCCGCCACGGATCACCCCGGCCAAGATGCGAATCAAGGTCGAGACACAACGGCAAACAACGATTCGGACGGCAGAGCAGGATTTAGCTTCACCAAATTAGACGACGTCGGCAAGCCGTTGGCGAACCAACAGGCGGACTATGCGACTCAACCGTGGCATTGCGTTCGCGACAATGTCACTGGGTTAATTTGGGAAGTTAAAACAACCAATTCTGGGCTGCGCGGTTTCACCAACAAATACACTTGGTACGACCCCAATGCAAGTACCAATGGCGGTGATGCGGGAAGTGTTGGCCCCTCTGATAAATGCGGCGGCCTAGCAAACTGCAACACGGACGAATATAGACGATTCTTAGACGCGTTTGACAACGGCAAAGGGCTCTGCGGATTTAAGCACTGGCGCGCTCCTACTCGGGAAGAACTGCGTTCGATTTTAGACTATGGCATCGTTGGCTCGAAGACAGTTGCGATGATTGATAAGCGTTTTTTCAACGACACCTACCCTGGCGACCATTGGACTTCTCAAACGGCATATTATAACACGACAAATTCTAGCTTTTCCGCCAGTGAAGCTTGGGAAATTCACTTTGACGGGGGCGAAAGCGAGAGCCATCCAAAATCAAGCACGGAAGTGACTGTCCGCTTAGTCCACGACATGGATTAGCGACATCAAGATAGTCGATGGTAGGCACCTACAATCGACGCAGCACAAAAGCCCAATACGTATCCGGGCCAACCGCCAAATTGAAATTGATGTCGACAACGTCCACGGATTCAAAACCGCTCCGACGCATCAATTCAAGCCACATTGACTTTCCTAACACGCTATAGTGGTTCACATTGCGCTGGTGTTGCGCAACCGTATCCGGCGCAGGTACTTCCACATACACATAACCACCTGGGCGTACCATTTTCTGAAAGCCCGACAAGGTGAAGTAAGGGAAAATGCTATGTTCTAGGCAATGTCGGCACCATAAAAAATCGAAGGACGCTGGCTCAAAATCAAGCGCCGACTGGTCCATTTCATACACGTCGAAGCCCTGCTCCCGGCACGCCATAACATCTTGAATGCCTAAGGTAACGCCGGTTGCATCAAAGCCATGCTGTTGAAATAGGCTCAATGCAGCGCCCTGCCCACACCCTACATCCAATACGCGCGCACCTTTTTCCAGCGGCCAACGCGTTAGAAAATGATCGAGCATGCGCTTGGTGATGCCGGCATGTAACTCGGATGGAAGTTCGGGATAGACGTCGGTGGCTAGCTTGTCCAAAAACGTGGAAAGCGCGTGCGCTTGTTTTTCGTTGAAAGGCATGGGGTTCTCCATTTTTCCTATTGAGAGCGGGCGAATGACTATCGTGAATTGCTAGCGGAGTTTGTGCCAGGATGGGTGAATGGGGCAGTCGAAACCGAACCACCATCAACATAGGCAGGTAAAACGTTTAACTCAGCGCGCAGATTGCGACAGCTCCTTAAATATCGCAGTCAATTCCTCGGGCGATACAGGCGTTTTTTGTTCAACCCACCAGCTTAATAACTCGACCAACGCACCTGCCAGCCAACGCACGGTGGCGTCTCGCGAAATCTTTTCCGTTGCCACCGGTAATTCATCGGCAATAAGGCGAATAACCATTTCCCGAAAACGCTGCTGCACGACATACCCGCTGCGACGGCCAATTAAGCTACGAAACAATTTACGCTGTTCATGCGCATGCGCAATGAGTCCATAGACAAATTGCAGAGCAGCTTTTTCGTGCGCGCTTGTTTTGACCAAACGGGAGTGCGCTTGGCGCCTCAGTTCGGCTTGCAGATCATCCAGCCCGCCCTGAAGCAAGGCGTCTTTGTTCGGATAGTGCAAATAAAAAGTCGACCGACCAATGTTCGCGCGCTCACACAGATCTTGGATCCCAATACTGTCCCAACCCCGTTCCGTGACGAGATCTTTTAGCGCTTCACGTAACGCTGTACGCGTACGCTCCGCACGTCGATCAGTGGGTACAGCGGCGTTTATCTTTCGCATGGCACTCCTGAACACAATTGAACAATGTGTCTGTAATTGGACAATTTTCGCGATGTAACACTTAACGACCCACTTAGGGTAAGGCCAAAATGGACACTTGTCTATTTTATGGAAAACCTCATCCAGTGAAACCTCGAACACACGCGCTTTCTCTCTTGTTAGTTAATGCAAAGTTGAACGGTACCGTTGAGCATATTGACCTCACTACCGCCGCTGTCGAATCGTCAGCACCAATTATTGCGCTTAGCAATGTGACCAAGCACTACGGCAGTATTGATACACGCCCGGCGCTACGAAACATCAATTTGCATTTCTACGCGAGAGAATATGTTGCCATTGTTGGCAAATCCGGAAGTGGAAAATCGACGCTGCTCAACATGTTGACTGGCATTGACCATCCAACGGACGGCACCGTCACTATAAATAGCACAGAACTCAACACGCTTTCAGAAAGCGTGTTGGCGGCTTGGCGGGGAAAAAACATTGGCATTGTATTTCAGTTTTTTCAACTCATTCCTACGCTAACGGTTGCCGAAAACTTGCTGTTGGCCATGGATCTAGTCAATGTTATTCCTAAAGACCGGCGAAAGCTTCGTACCAACACCTTATTGGAATCAGTCGGGATCGCACAACATGGCCATAAGTTACCGTCGACGCTTTCTGGGGGCGAACAGCAGAGGGCAGCCATTGCACGCGCGTTGGCCAATGATCCACCCATTATCGTGGCCGACGAACCCACCGGCAACTTAGATACGCAGACTGCTTCCCTAGTTCAAGACTTACTTAAGTCCCTTGTCACAAACGGAAAAACAGTGATCGTCGTGACACACGACATCACGATGCGATCACATTTTGACCGTGTCATCGAAGTCTCCGATGGAGTAGCGCAACAATGAATATACAAATCAAGAAATCACTCAATGACCTACGCTCGGCGCCTCGTCAGATCTTATTGGCTATTTTCGCCTTGATAATCGGACAATGGGGTATCGGTGCGATTTACGTATCCTATACAATCTTGTCGAAAGACATAAATGAAAACTATTTGCGCACGCGCCCGCCGCATGTCGTTCTAACATCAAAAGATTTTCAGTCCCTCGATTTAACGGCACTTCGATCCAGACCTGACATTGACAGCGCGGAATTTCGTGACCTGTCCATGCAACGGGTTGAAGCTTATCCGAACGAATGGATTCCGTTGTGGCTTTTTGGCGTAGACGATTTCGAACATTCGACTGTTGCTCTTATCCAAAACGAAGCGGGCAATTCGATTCCAAAGCCGAGCACGGTGCTCTTGGAACGAAATGGTCGCTTCGTTTCCAACCTTGGCCTTGACACCACGGCGCGTGTACGGGTGGGGAAAAATATTCGTGATATACCCATATCTGGCATTAGCTTTGATCCTGCGCAAGCTCCCGCTACACAAGATCACTTTATTTACGCGTATGCCGATAGAGCAACCTACACCCAGTTGACGGGCGAAGCCACCCAACAACGCTTAATCGTGCGATTTAAATCCGTTCAAAGTAAAAACGATGTTAGTCTGGCAACGGATCAGCTAATAAAGTATTTTCACTCCCTAGGCATCACGGTTTCAAGCGTGAAAATTCCGCCATTCGACGAACATCCCCACCAATGGCAGCTCAACACTATACTCGCATTACAAGGGGGAATTGGGCTGTTGGCGTTTCTCATG
>JANOTC010000413.1:0-7287 GCA_031416175.1 Gammaproteobacteria bacterium | reverse complement strand
GAGGCGTGGAGGCCTGAATTTCCGAGCCGTTTTTCGACTCACCCGATGGGTGAGCGAGTGTGAACGCGTTTTCGGTTGTCATTCTTCATCTTATCAGCTGGTTACGGTGAGCTGGGGCGGTCCTGCTGATTTTTTTAGGTTTATTCTAAATTACGCTATGGAGAGCTTGAAAATGAAAGAACACGAGAAAATTAATTACGTTGAGTATCCTGCCAACAATATTGCCGCCACAAAGCGGTTTTTCGAAACCGCTTTTGGCTGGGTTTTTGCCGATTATGGTCCAGACTACGCTGCTTTTTCGAATCAAGGACTCGATGGTGGTTTCTTCCGGTCTGACCGCAAGTCCATCGCGAAAGAGGGTGGGGCGCTCGTCATTTTTTACAGTCAGGAATTGGAAGCGACTGAGGAGAAGGTGAAAAAGGCAGGTGGTAAAATCAGCCAAGAAATTTTTTCGTTTCCAGGGGGTCGCCGTTTTCATTTCATTGAGCCAAGTGGAAATGAATTTGCAGTTTGGTCAGATGCTGGTGCGATGTGATTTGGCGCTCTAATTCGCAGGCACAATTTTCCCGCCCAGCAAAAAAAACGCCGCAGTCCGCCTCGCCAGGAATAGGCACATCCATGCGCCTATTTTGAGCGAGACGCTCTGCGGCGTAATATTAACGCTTTTTACGCACCTAACATGATGACCGTATCAACTACAAAATCACCGGTGGTGTTAGGCGTGGCATAGATGTCCACGTGCGCATCTTTCACTAATTGATTCAATTCAATGCGGCGGCTTAGCGTGGTGCCGATGCCACTATTGATCGCAAAGGCATCGCTGTTCGGTAATAGCAGCACGGTGATATCGCCGGTGGCGGTGGCGACTTGCATTTGGTTGTGCACGAGGTTAATGGATTTGATCGTGCCGGATACATGCGTTTCACCGATTGATTTTGCAATGTCTAAAATAACCAGTGTTGTACGCAAGCTATGTGTGGCTTGATCAATCCAGACGCCATCCACAGCCGCTATTACGTCTTTCTTGATCGCGCTGATGTCGAGGCGTTCGCCTTGGCGTGAAAACACTTTGGTGCCGACTTGCAGTTTGGCAGAAACTTCGCGGGTTGGGCTAGTCACCACAGTCACCGGGACGGCGACTGTGGTCGCGGCTTCCTTTACTTTGCCAGTGACTACTTGATAGGTGCCAATGGCGCCTTTTTCAATTACCTCAGCATCGAGCACCACGCGATAGTGTTCATAATGTGCTTCGTCATCTGCTTTCGTGGTGCGAGTTAAATAGCCGACCACCATCACGCTTTCGTTTTCAGACAGCGCCGTAACAGGATTTCCTTGGTTGTCGTAGACAGTTGCGTGGGTCGTGTCTACGCGAACGCACGGTTCGTTGGCATCGTATCGCGAGCCGGTGTTAGTATTTGAATTCGAGCTGCTAGGCACTTGCATATCGTCATTATCGGAATGATGTCCGTGCCCGTGCCCGTGACCTTTAACTTGGTCTTTGTCCTTGCCTTTTTGCATCGCCATTGATGTTGGGAATGTGCAAAGCCGTAGCGTGTGAGTAGCTTGATCCATGGCATGGACATAACCGACTTGACGAACTAACTTGCCCGGGTTTTCCTTGGTAATCACGTCAACGAAAATGACGGGTCTAAATTGGTAATTTCCGGCGCCAGTTTGCACGATGTGGATGGACTTGCTCGCATCAAAATCGAGCTGGACGTACGTGGTTGCATCGGCATTGACGACAATCGCGCCGCGCGGATTGAGGTCCAATTTGCCATTGCCAGGTTGGCTCGCGTAGGCAGTCTCGATCACGTCGCCATTGCTGTTCTTGCGCACCAATTGAATGCCATTTGGCTGCTTCAGCGTGAGTCGAATTTTGCGATACGTGCCGGCGGGTACGTTTTCTGCCAGGCCAAACACTTCGCTGAAATTCTTCAATTTCAACAGGTCAACGGTCTTTTCGCCTTGAAAAACCACATACGACAAGGTTTCGTCGTCGCCTAAAAGCTCAATTTGCTTGATCGTGACGTTAATTTCTGCGAAATCGGTGTTCGGCGCGTCCGTGAGGACGACAGCCACATGGCCCACGCCGCCAATCGTGCCTACTTGGCCGGGATCGGTCGCGGGGTCCAGGGTCATGCTATCGCAGGCGCTCAGGGCGGCAACCAAGGTGCCTAATAGTGAAAGCGTGTGGATTCGAGATTTTAATGTCATAACGTTCTCTGGGGAAATGTTGTTGTGGGTTATTTTAAACAAAAACGCGCAGAAGAATAGAGTGGCCTAAACCCGACAGTTCGAAAGGCGGTCACTTTCCGTGACGCACTTTCCGTGTGTCACTTAGCGCTTCATGTCCCTCGGCATAGCCCAGACGTTCTACCACTTATCACCTACCCTTTCTAACGCGTTGACCCTATGTTCGGGTCGCGCATTAAGCTGCAAAATGGCAACAAGACAAGCGAAACGACGTGACCGCCACAGAGCGAGTCAACAAAGTTCAAGCGCGTCGGAAGAATCTGAAATCGTCGCGGTCTTTTTCGCGACGGATGGCTCGTTTTGTATTTAACTGAAAAAGGAAGTCTCAATGCGTGTAAATGTTATAAATCGTCAATTACCTGTTCGTAGTCTGTTGTCGTTGTCGGCTTTGGGTGTGTTTATGTTAGCGACGCAAAATGCGCACGCTGTGGCGCGTTTTGGTACGGAGTGTCAGGCTGATTTCCAAAATGGTTGGCAAACCACATTGGGAAACTCGTGGAAGCGCTGCGAGTGGTTTAACAATGAATTAGACGACACCGATACCAAAGTATTCTATTACAACCTCAATGGCGCCAAGCCCTATTTCGAGAATCCCTCTGACCAAGTCGAATTGGACAACGTGCATCTTACCTATGTAAACACCCATGGCGGTGGTTGGGCTACCAAGTCTGTGTGGGCCATGTGGAATCAAAACGTGTTAGCGGACTCGACTAACATGCGGTTGGGAGATGAAGCTTACGGATTGAGAATTTTGTCAACTTATTCATGCGAAACGCTGAAATACAACGACAATAAAATGTGGACGCGGATGGGTGCCATTATGCGCGGCGGTTTGCGGATTGCGACAGGCAGCCACGACAAACTCTACGATTCAATTACAACCGACGAAGTGGGTGAAGACTACGCTGACGCGCTGCAAGATGGCGATAAAATTAAATACGCTTGGAAGGACGCGAATTCCGATTGGAATACGGATCAAGATGTCACTGTCATGGCCACCGGCACGAATGAGTCGAATTGTCATAGTCGTCGCGACAATATGAAATGGCAAAACTTTGGTTCCTACGCTCGTCTTCGCGACGGTGATAACGGCTGGTATTGCCGCGTTTCCTGGAACAATCTTTAATTTATTTTACAAGGAGTCGTATTCGTGAAAATGTTTTCCGCCACAAGAAAAACCTTGGGTCTCTCGTTACTCACCATTATCGCTGCATCCGCCGTACAGCTCTCAGCGGTCGCCGCTGATTTTCCGCAGCGGCAAGAAATCGCTGCAATCTCTGCAAAATACGGTGTGAACGCCTCTGCTGTTCCTTTGCTAAAGCGCGAAGTCGGTCCAGGAATAAGTGTTATGTCTGATCGCTTGCTAAAAGAATTTAGCACAGCCACAGACCCTGTTACCACGGCAGGCAGTTTCAAAACACAGCGCGGCATCGATAAAATTGCTTTTATCGGCACGGGCTGGACCCTGCAAGTGTATGCAGACGGCACCAAAGTGAGATATCGCAATTATGATTACTTGGATGGTGTTGACAATAAGCCATTGCCGTTAGCCTCGCGTTTAACGCAGAGCCAACTTGAAAAGCTCGGTCGTGAATTCGTTTCAAGCAAGTTAGGTCGTTACGTCACGCTGGGCTTGAACGAAACATTAATTCCTTATTTCACTGAGTTTCAAGTGCACGGTGGCGGTTCTACTTTGCCTGATGCGAAACCCGTAGACGATGTGGTGATGGCAAGCACGGTTATTTTTACGCGAGCCGTGGGTGGCATCCCCGTGTTAGGCGCTGGCTCTAAATTGGCGATTATTTTCGCTAACAACGGTAAGGCGGCGGGTTTCGACATGGACTGGGCGGCGTATCAAAATACGGGCGTCATGCAGAAAGTGGCATCGTTAACGGAAGTGCAAGGTCGTGCGTCAAAACTGTTTCCATTCGATTTGGCGAGCGCCGACACGAAAGTGACGCGTTTTGAATGCGGCTACTTTGATATAGGCGCCCGCAAGCACGATGTCAACGCGCCGGTACAATCCGCCTGTTTAGTCCATGCCAATAAGCGCCAAATTGTCGACAAGGTGGTTTACGAGAAAGATCCAACCTCGGGTCATACCCTCGCCGCTCACATGGGGCCGATTCCGGCCGGTGCGACGATCGAAAGGGACACCAGCTGGCCGCAAGCCTTGACGCTGCTCGGGGTAAAAGTGCCAAACACAGATGTGCCTGCAGACAAGCGAATCTTGTAGAGGCTATATTGATTGTCTAGAAAATCTGGCGGCCTTGGCCGCCAGATTCGTTTGTACGCCCAATTTTAACCCGCCTACCGCATTGACAAGGGAAAAAATCCCATCTATTCTGAGCTCATGAGTGGGAAAATATCCCACTAAATGGATTTCATTGTGAGGTCGTATGAATAGATTTCTAGTCGTGGGATTGGCCAGTTTGTATCTGGCGGGCTGTGGACTTGGCCATAAAGGCGGAGATTCTCAAGATTTCGTTATGTCGGTGGACTCGGCGGGAGTAGACCACGCCGTACGCCTCAAACCGGCCAGCGACGCGCAGGAATTTGAAGCATCGGCCAAGGACGCGTTGCGTGACCTTATTACCTGGCGCTGGAATCAATACGGTGCAGGGCGCGAGTCAACGCCGAAGGTCTTTATTGCCGCAGGAAGTGGTGGTGGGCGTGGCGGTGGTGTAGCGGGTGAAGCAGCCCCTTTAGGCTCGTCGGGTGGCACGGCGGCGTCAGCCGATTCCACGGCTAATAATTCCGGCACGAACGTGCAGGAACAAGGCGTCGACGAGGCAGATTTGGTTAAGTCCGACGGTGTGCGCTTGTATGTGGGGAGTGGCGCCGGTTCGGGCGTCATTGAGCCAACGTTTGGGATTGGGATTGCGGGCGTGGTCTCGAATTCGATTACGCCCGTCGCGCCGTCAGTAAAAGTCTACGCGCTGGGAATTACACCTTCTGCAACACTTTTGACAACATTTACTGTTGGTGATGTGGGTGCCCGTTTGGTCGGCTTGTATTTAGGCGCCCCGCAATCCACGCAAACAAACCGGCTCACCGCCGTCACGCAACGTTATCTATACGAATCCAACCCGATTCCTGATTTCGGGACCAACACATCTATAACAACGATCGAAGTCTATGATGTGAGCGATGTAGCGCTGCCTAAGCGATTGTGGCGTGTGGAACTGGAAGGGCAGCACCTGGCAACGCGAATGGTGAACAATCGACTCTATTTAGTTAGTCAGTATCAGCCTTCTCTGGCGCTATTGAATAACTACCCTGCTAGCCAAACCCTATTCGATGCACAACTGCAAGCAATTAACGCGTTCGACGTGTCTGCACTCATGCCTAAAAGCGCCGTCAACGGCGTCGCGTCTCATCTAGTCTCGGCTGGCAATTGTTTTGTGCCGCAGACTAATGCTAATCATGTGTCGAATTTTTCACTCGCGTCCATCACGGAATTGGATTTGGCCTCTTTGGCGGTCGTTGGCTCGGTGTGCACATTGGAAAATAGTGCGCTAATTTATGCGTCAGTTAATGCAGTCTACCTCGTCGCCAATTCATATAATTCCAATTACACAGAGTTTTTCACGACCCTGCATCGTTTTGAGTTTGCAGCAGCGGGCGTAGGTTATAGTGGTTCCGGCACTGTGCCAGGCAATTTAGATTGGCACAACCCGGCGTTCCGCCTCAGCGAGTACAATGGCGCGTTGCGTGCGGTGACGAGTACCTTCGAAGGGGCGCAGTCAGTTCACCGATTGTTTGTGCTCATGCCGGACAATGGCGCGTTAAAAATTGTGTCCACCCTGCCTTCGGCGGCGCAGCCTAAAGCGATTGGAAAGCCGGGAGAACAGATTTACGCGGTCCGATTTTTTGGAAACCGTGCTTACGTGGTTACATTCAAGAGAACGGACCCCTTATACGCGTTAGACCTGACCAGTCCCTTTGCGCCTGTTGTCGCGGGTGAATTGGAAATTCCCGGATACTCTGAGTATCTGCAACCGATTGGGGAGAATCTTTTGCTTGGCGTGGGCAAAGATGCGGTCGATGTGCCGACTAACAGTAAGGACGGTGCTACTGTAATGCCATTGGCTTCAGATTTCGCCCTGTATCAAGGTGTAAAGGTGGGGTTGTTCGATGTTAGCAATCCAGCGCAACCACTGAGTTTAGGTGATATTTTGATCGGGAAACGCGGCAGCCAGGCGGGTGTCGCACAAGATTACCACGCGTTCGCGATGACCGCTGACCCCGTTTCAGGAAAATATCGCATCGCCATTCCCATGCGGGTTCACGATAGTGCCACCCCGCTGGCCTCGGTGTGGGACTATGCGCCATGGCAATACGATGGGTTGCATTTATTTGAAGTTAACGCCCCGGCGGGAGCGCCAGCGACGTTGAGCGCGGCTGGCATATTGAAATCTCATGAAGCGGTGGCGGGCGCATCTAATTATTATGGCTACGCGAATTTGCAGCGCCCATTGATTGTGGGTGATAACGTGCATTATGTGGAAGGTGCGCAGGTGTGGTCCGCGCCGTGGGCGAATCCACAGGCGGCGGTGGGGCCGCAGTAAAATAATCATAGAGGGAGTCAAATAAGATGGTAATAAGAAAAGGTGTCGTTGCTGCCGCCGTATTTCTCGCATTGTCGGGCTGCTATTTCGACAAGCGTTCTTGGACTCATTGGCAGTCAACTACGGCGCGGGGTTGAATTTAGTCGATTTTGCGACTGCCCCCGACGCGGCTCGATTGACGGTTAATGCTTGCGCGGCAGACAAAACGAAGCACAAAATTGTAGAGGCGATGCCGGAAGGATCAATCGATGCGGGTACTTTTGTTAACTATTCTGCGGGATTTGAAGCCAGTAAACTTTCTGAGCTAACGGATACATTGCAGTCCAAAGGCGTGATTGTGATGTTGCCGAAATTTGATTTTGGCTCGGACATACGACTCTCCGAAGTCTTAGAAGTGCTCGGCGTGGCGGACGCGTTCACAGGCAACACAGATTTCTCTGGCATTGACGGTAGCCCGAAG
>JANOTC010000412.1:0-6263 GCA_031416175.1 Gammaproteobacteria bacterium | reverse complement strand
GCCACTCATCGGATTCTCGACATACGACCAGCGGAGACGCCTATGAAACTCATTGTCGACACACCTATCTCCCTTAACGAGGGCGCTCTTAGTCCTGGAAACGTCAATGGTCAGGCGAATGAGTATGAACGCATACTCGGCGACATGCAGGAAATCTATTATCGGACCGACGAAAACGGAATCATCACGCTGCTTTACGGTTCGCTCGAACAGGTGCTGGGCTTTACGCCCGCAGAAGTCATCGGGACGCGCATAACGGACTATTACGTTGACCCCAGCAAACGCCAGGCAGTGTTCTGGGCCTTGGAGGCGGGCGGCGGCAAGATAAGTAATTTTGAGGTCGACATGACCCACAAAAACGGGTCCATTGTCTGGTTCTCCGCCAACTCACGCTTTAATCGAAATATCGAAGGCAAGATAGTCGGCATCGAAGGCGCTGTGCGCGACATCACCGCACGCAAGAACGCCGAGTTAGCACGCAATGAAAGCATGTTAGCGTTGACGCGTCAAACAGAACGACTCAAGACACTGCACAATTTGGACGACGCCATACTGCGGGCTGATTCGGTTACCGAAATTGCCCAGGCCGCTATTGATAATATTCGCCAATTGGTTCCTTGCGCTCGCGCGAGTGTCGGTCTTCTCGATGTCAATATTACACAGTTGCATGTTTTGGCTACAGACGGCGTTAGTTGCGAAGGCGCCCACACGGGCCAAATTGTTCACCTCACCACGGCCATGACCGACACACTTAAGAATAACGACGAAAACATCCATTTAACACCCGATATTCAGCGTTATGCTGCCGACTCAGATCTAGTCGAACGAATGCTTCAACTTGGCTTAAAAAGCCATCTTACTGCGTTGCTTGCAAATCAAGGCCGCACCATCGGCCTACTCAATTTATGCTCCACAGAATTCGCTGCTTTTACGGAAGAACATCGCGAAATCATTCGTGAGGTCGCTCGATCATTGTCCATCGGGATTGGCCAAGTTCAACTGCGCGACACCGTGGAGCGGCATGCCGCGCAATTGGAAAAAAGCGTGGCCGAATGGACTTGTGCAATGGACGCCGTGGATGACGCCATTCAAATACTGGACTTAGAGGGGCGCTTTTTGCGCGTCAATCGTGCGTTTGCCAACGCTGTAGGTTCAACGTCTGAAGCCTTGATTGGCCGCGTCGCGGCGGAAATCATGCACCCAAACGGCGGGGAAGAAACGTGCCTGGTTTGCATTGCCCTGAAATCCCGCCGCAATGCTCATATTACCTTGGAGTCCGGCGCACCCACCAACCGGACTGGGCGCGCATATGAAGTGACACTTCGCGTGATCCTGGACGAATACGGCGTCCAAACAGGGACCATCGTGGTACGCCGCGATCTCACCCGCACACGTAAGTCTGAAAACGAAGTGATTCGTTTGAACGAACACGTGCGCATGTTGTTAGAGTCGACGGGAGAAGGTATTTTTGGCGTAGATCGCAACTTGATTTGCACCTTCATCAATCGCGCAGCAGCCAATATGTTAGGTTACGCACCGAACGACATCATCGGCCATGACATGCATACATTAATTCATCACAGCCGCGAAAACGGCATCACCTTACCACGCGACGAATGCCTAATTTTCAAAACCGTATTAACGCGTGAAAGCGTTTGGTCGGATAGCGAAGTTTTGTGGCGCAAAGATGGCACCTCCATACCCGTAGAATACTCCGCCAACCCAATGCGGCAAACGGAACCCTCGTCCGGCGCTGTCGTCGTGTTCCGCAACATTGCACAAACCCGCGCATTAACCAACGAGATGAATTACCTCGCTGCGCACGACACGCTAACGGGATTGTTTAACCGCCATCAATTTGAGCAACGCCTCCGCACTATGGTGGATTCCACGCGCGTTGACGGCAAGCACCACGTGCTTTGCTATATGGATTTAGACCAGTTCAAAGTTGTCAACGACACCTGCGGCCATGTGGCGGGAGACGAATTGCTACGCCAACTCGCCGGTGTGCTGCACGCCAAAATTAGACAAAACGACATGTTGGCGCGTCTCGGTGGCGACGAATTCGGTCTGTTGTTAGACAACTGCCCCCTCGACCGCGCCCTGGAAATCGTCAAGGACATTCGCGAAACAGTCAGTAAATTTCGTTTCGTCTGGGAAGACAAGAGTTTCGTCATTGGCACTAGCATCGGTGTTGTGCCTATTACCGAACAGACTTCAACCCACGAAAACGCGATGCGTGCGGCGGATGCTGCGTGCTACCTAGCCAAGGAACATGGCCGCAATCGTGCCCACGTTTACCAGCCTGATGATGCCGAATTAGCGCGTCGGCACGGCGAAATTCAATGGGTAACCCGCATTCATCGCGCGCTAGAGGAAAGTCGATTTCAGCTTAATTGCCAACGCATTGTCCCGATGGACCCCAGCCGCCCTGCCGCCGATCGTTTCGAAGTTTTGTTGCGCATGGTCGACGAAGAGGGGGAATTGGTCCTGCCTGGCGCGTTCCTACCTGCTGCCGAACGCTATGATTTGATGCCGGTCATCGACAAGATGGTTTTCACCAGCACCTTCGCCTGGCTACAAAAAAACTTGTCGCGCCTGGATCAACTCGATTTGTGCACCATCAACCTGTCCGCACATTCCATTAGCGACGATAGTTTTCTTGAGTTCGTGCGCGGGGAATTGGCCATGCACCCGCAATTGGCCAAGAAAATTTGTTTCGAAATCACGGAAACGGCTGCCGTTGCCAATCTCACCCGCGCAGCCGCATTCATAAAAGATCTAAAAACACTCCATTGCCGATTTGCCTTGGATGATTTTGGCAGCGGCATGTCTTCATTCGCTTACTTGAAAAATTTGCCTGTAGACTTTCTGAAAATCGACGGCAATTTCGTTCGCGATATCGCCCGTGACCCCGTTGACTACGCCATGGTTGAAGCGATTAACCGAGTCGGCCACGTTATGAATCTCGAAACCATCGCGGAATTTGTTGAAGACACCGTAACACTCGAACTATTGCGCCGCATTGGCATCGACTATGTGCAAGGCTACGCCATGGGTAAACCCTATCCGTTAGAAGATTTCTAACCCCGTTGCTACCGATTCCCGCAGTCGATGAATAATGGGCGCCGTTTGCGGGCGAGCGCCCCGCCATACGAAAAAAGACTCCGCCGCTTGCTCCACTAACATACCCAAACCATCGTGCACCTGTTTCGCGCCATTTACCGATGCCCAGGCCATGAAAGGGGTGGGCGCCCTGCCGTACATCATGTCATAACAGGCCGCGCCCTCGACTAGCGCACCCGGTAGCGCTAAAGCCTTGCCATGCAGACTCGCCGCCGTGGCATTTATCACCAAGTCAACCCGCCCCAACGGCGCGACATCCTCTAAACTGCACGCAGCGACCTCGCCTAGTTTGGAGAAGATTTCCACTAACTCTTGCGCTTTTTCCAGTGTACGGTTGGCGATCATAATTCGCGATGGTTTTTCGCCCAACAGTGGTTCTAACACACCCCGCGCCGCGCCTCCCGCACCTAACAATAAAATCGATTTTCCGGCGAGATTGATACCGAGATTACGCTTTAAATCACGCACCAAGCCCACACCATCGGTGTTATCGCCATACACCGACCCATCGGCACGAAAGTCGATGAGATTAACCGCACCCGCACGCTCAGCCCGAGCACTGCGGATATCAACAAATGCCCAGGCGTCTTGTTTAAAGGGCACCGTTACATTACAACCCTTACCGCCCTTGCTCACAAACGTTTTAGCCGTCACAGCGAACGCGCCTAATTCAACCAGAATGGCCGCGTAATTGATGGATTGGGCGGTTTGCTGGGCAAACAAACGGTGGATCGTTGGCGACTTGCTGTGCGCGATTGGATTACCCATGACCGCGTACTGATCAACAATCTCATTCATGACTCCCCCCTTCCCTGTTAGAACTCAGACCAACACGAACTTAGCTTGCCTATTGTCGTTTTTTTAGCTTGTCCACTGCGACCTTTTCCGACCAAACCCTAACATGGGAATGAACACACCCACCAAAATTCCGCCTAACAATACTGCGCCACCCACAACAAACCAGTCGCGGTTTTCTGCATTCATACTCACATCTTGCGTTGTCGACGCGGCTTTCAAATGACCAGTCAATGCAGCATTTTCCGCCCGCAATTTTTCATTCTCTTTAGACGCGTCAAACGGCTTCCCGGCGACTTCACGCAATTGCGAATTTTCCGTCGTCAAGCGTTCGTTCTCGCCCACTAACCGGCTCAACTCTTTTTCGGTTTCATCCACCCGCCGCCGCGCCTCGGTAATGTCCAATTTTAATTGTCCATTTTCAGCGATTTCCCGCGCCAACTTGTCTTCTGCTTGCGCCAACTTGACCTGAGAAACCGGTGTTTGCGAAATATAACGATTGCGCACCCAACCTTCATCACCCTGCGGCGTGCGAACGTTGGAAAACTCGCCATCACTGGCTGGAAGGAGTTCCAATTGTGTACCCGTTTTCAAGGTTTTGATCGTCGCGGCGTCGTCGCTCTTGCTCGCTTTAAGGCCTATATACAGCGTATCCGTTACATAAACTGTTTGCGCTTGGCTCACCGCTGACCCTGTTAATAGGAGCAGCCCTACCCATGCTGTCATCCGCATCTCGATTCCTTAATTATGGGCACCCTCATTTATCGACCTAACAACGCGTTAGGTTAACTACTATTGCACCCTGTGACGGTCTTTCAACGCAACGTAATGCAAGGCAGAAAATGCGAGATACTCCGTTTCCGTTACCGACAACGCACGCCCTTTCTGCACCGGATTGCCTTTCCAAATAAACCCGCCTTCTAAATCTTTGCCTGGAGGCACCAAACTTCCCGCCGCCACTAACGCCCCGCGGCGAACAATGGCGCCATCCAACACCGTCGCGCCCATGCCAATGAGCGTCATGCTTTCGATGGTACAGGCATGCAGAATGGCGCCATGGCCCACCGTCACATCGTCGCCTATAATCAGTGGGAATCCACCCGGATGAAAGTGATTATCCGCTGTCACATGCAAGACGCTGCCATCCTGAATATTTGTCCGCGCGCCAATCACAATACGATGCACATCGCCACGCGCCACCGTCATCGGCCAAATAGAGGAATCTTCCCCTATCGTCACGTCGCCCAACACCAAAGCCAAGTCATCCACAAACGCGCTTGAATGAATCTTGGGACTGCGACCATCAAAGTTTCGAATGCTCATCAATGCTTATCCGTTTAGCCAAGCCGTGCTACATTACTACCCAATACTAGCACAGACCCTAACCTTTGGATGGCACCGCCCACTGTGCGTCTCAACCACGTCTATTTCGAGATTAACCCATGACAAATAACCCCTTGCTTGACGTACACGCCCTGCCCGAATTTTCAAAAATTCAGCCAGAACACATTGAACCCGCCATCGACCACGTGCTGGCGGCATTGCGAGCGCGCCACATTGAATTGCTGGACGCCAACAGCCATTACACCTGGGACAATCTGGTACAACCCTTAGAAGAAACCGACGAATGGTTAGATCGCGTTTGGGCGCCGGTGGGGCATTTAAACTCCGTCCTCAACAATGAAGTAATTCGCAATGCCTATAACGCCTGCCTGCCTAAGCTCAGCGAATTTGGCACTGAATTAGGCCAGAATGCGAAGCTCTACCAAGCCTTTAAACAAATCAATGAAGATCTTAACTTCGCTGATCTCAACCACGGCCAACGACGCGTCATAGAAAACGCATTGCGCGATTTCCGCTTGTCGGGCGTTGAATTGAGCGACGCGAAAAAAGACCGCTTCAAAAACGTCATGCTTGAACTCTCTAATCTGCACAGCAAATTCGAAGAAAATTTACTCGACGCCACCCAAGCCTGGACCAAACATATTACTAACGCCGAAGAACTCGCGGGGCTTCCCGATTCCGCGTGCAGTTTGGCCAAGCAAACAGCCGAGCGCGACAACAAGGAAGGCTGGCTCTTTACACTCGAATTTCCTTCCTATTATCCGGTCATGTGTTACGCCGACAACCGCGCATTACGCCAGGAAATGTACACCTCCTACGTGACGCGCGCATCCGACGAAGGCCCAAATGCGGGCAAGTGGGACAACACCTTGGTGATGGAACAAATTCTGGCACTGCGCCACGAGTCCGCCACCTTACTTGGCTTTCCAAATTACGCAGCACGTTCCTTGGCCACCAAAATGGCCAATCGTACCGAGCAGGTGTTGTCTTTCCTCAGC
>JANOTC010000411.1:0-10529 GCA_031416175.1 Gammaproteobacteria bacterium | reverse complement strand
CAGCCGGACCCACCACAACCGCCGTTTGCACGCCGTGGATAACAGGCTTGGCCGTTACTCGGTCTGCGCGGTATGGCACCGCGACAGGAATGCATACAAACTCGTTGTTATAACTTGGCGATTGCCCACCCGCCGCCTCTTCATACACTTGCGGTTGCTTCGCCCACGTCTCAACCTGTGTTATTAAATATTCTTGATTGAAGGGGTCACGCGGATGGTCTTCCAGTTGGAATTTACAACCCGCCACCATGCGCATACAATCACTGCCGCCTTCGCCCACTTTGCGCGCCACTTGCAAACCCTGCAAACGCACTTTCGCGCGTTGAGTACCATTCGCGCTTACATCGTAGCGACCCGGGTAGTCATACACTTCTAATTCGGTATTGACTGAATGTTTAGACGTACTCGTCAGATCGAGCGCCGGTTTGCGGAAATTGAAATCATTGAACTCGACCGCACCGCTACGCACAGCTTCGCGATAACGAAATGGGTAAACGCCATCGCCCGTCGCCACGCCAGTCGATGGCGGATGGTAAGGCAAAATCGCGCTACCGCTCATATCGGCATGAACGCCAGTCTGGTCTGAAAAAATCATCGTGTGTCCGGCGTCGGTATGCTCAAAGAAGTAGAAAATGCCTTCGTCTTCCATTAGACGCGAGACAAAATCAAAGTCGCTTTCGCGATACTGCACACAGTATTCACGCGGCAAATACGTACCTTGCATCACAAAGCGCATGCGATCACTGGCGATGCCCGCGCCTTTGACAACGTCAGTAATAATGTCAACAACGGACTTATTTTGAAAAATGCGGCAATCGAATCGTTGCGCCATCAACCATGCTTGCGGCACCATGCGCACACGGTAGGTAGCCAAGCGCGTGCCTATCCCCGTCTGCTCAATTTGAGCGATAACGCCATGCACATAGCGCGCGACTTCTTCGTCGGGGCTGATCAGTGTTAATAGCGTAGGGCGGCCAATAACGTCGGCGAATTCTATATCGTGATCTTCACTCACCACGGTGACAAGGTAGCTAAAAAGCGCCGAAATTTCTTCACGCCCTTGCAGCTCCGCCACCTGAAGCTTAGAACTTAGACCATCGACTTCGATAATGAACCTTGCCGTATTTGCAATACTCATTCGCGCTCATTTCCCTGAATGCTTGATCTGTTATGCACTAGGCAGATCGGGAGGCCATCATAAACAGTTACGCGGCAAGAAGGCAATGAACCGCATGTCTTAGTTCGAATAGGCTAGGGCGGATTATTTTTTGCCCAGGATTTGTTTTAACGCAGAGGCTAAATCGGGATACGCGAACACAAAACCGGCCGCTAACGCATTTTTGGGTATCACCCGCTGCCCCGTCAACAACAGCCCGGACAACTCACCCAATAATTTGCGCAACACCCATGCAGGCACATGAAAAAACGCAGGTCGATGCAATGCCTTAGCAAAGATTTTGGTAAAGTCTCGATTGGTCACCGGGTTCGGCGCCGTGCCATTAAACAGTCCCGATAAGGACTCATTGTCCAGCAAAAATAGCAGAAGGTTGACGTAGTCATCTCGATGAATCCAAGAAAACCACTGCGAGCCGTCCCCCAAACGGCCACCCAAGCCGAGGCGAAATACCGGCAACAAGCGCCCTAAAAATCCACCGTCCGGACCGACCACCACGCCAGTACGAACAACGCAAACGCGCGTCCCCATCGCCTTCGCCCGCAAAGCTTGCATCTCCCACGCGGCACATAATCGGTGCGAGAACTCGTCATGCGGATTGGTAAATTCAGTGACAATATTGTCGCCACAGTCACCGTAGTAACCTACCGCCGATCCACTAATCAGCGTAGTTGGCTTGTGCTTGAGACGCCGCATTAACGCTAGCAAGTCTTGCGTAACACCTATCCGACTTTTTTCAAGCAGTTCTTTGCGCTTCGCCGTCCATGACCGGTCCGCAATTGGCTCACCGGCAAGATTAATAACGGCGTCAATATGTTCAGTCGCAGCGATATCATCCAATTTCGCCACAAATCGACAATTCGAGCCAAGCTTCGATGCCGCCGCACTCGGTTGACGGGTGAGTACGGTGACTTGGTCGCCACGTTGCTGTAATCGGGCGCACAAGGCCCGACCTATATATCCGGTACCGCCCGTAATAAGTATCTGCATAAATTTTCGCTGACCATTGTTGACTTTATTTTGGCAAGATTGCCGAGCGTGGGGCGACTGCGTCCCCGTTAGCAAGCAAGTTTAGCGTATCTGGTGCGGGTACGCGCAGTCATTTGCGGGCGCGAGAAACTATACCTTGCCAGGGCACATCCCTAAAACTTCACCTATAATTACCTCATACCACTCCAACGCCTAGTCGCGTTGAGATGCGGTAAAAAATGCAATAGTGTGGGCGAGCCAATGACCAATAGAATAGACATCACGTCGCTACCCAATTGCGGCATTATCCGCCGTATCGGCCATCAATTAATAGTAACTATTATTATATTTTTTAGTTACACGGATGCCTTTGCCGGCGCGTGTGGAAATTGGCGTTGGCTGCATCCCCAACCCAACATAACCGGGCCTGCCGTGCTAGGCTGGAACGGTACACGCCTGGTAGGTGTCGGCCTATTCAACGGCACGTATTCGTCCGACAACGGTAGAGACTGGACGATCAGCAACGCGGCCAACAATTGGGATCTGCGCTCCGTCGCAGGTTCAGCGACACGCTGGGTCGCCGTAGGCCATACGCGGGAAATCCCCGACGCCACGAAAACAGCCGACCAACTTGTCAAAAACGGGACCATAGAAACCAGCGTCGATGGGAAAACGTGGACGACGGTTGCCGTTGGAATAATACCCGCCCTCAATGCCGTCATATGGACCGGGGGCCAGTTTGTCGCCGTGGGCAAGCACGGCGCGATACTAACCAGTATTAACGGCCTAACGTGGACCCGCCAAGCTCCAATGACTGACTACATACTTAACACCGTTGCCAACTCTGACGGTAAAATCGTGGCGGCAGGCGAAGGCGGTATCGTCTTGACCAGCCCCTCAGGGTCCGACTGGCTCATCACGCATGGCTCCAACAGCAAGAAAGAAGCGTCAATCAGCAGTGTCACCTGGACTGGAAGTCGCTTCGTCGCTGTCGGATTCGGCGTCATTTTATCGAGTGACGATGGCAGTACCTGGACTTCGCAGGCGGCAGGCGGTACGTTGACATCCATTCCTTGGCTATTTGGCGTGGTCTCTAACGGGCATTACATGTTAGCGTGGGGCTACGGTAAATTACTAGCGAGCACGGATGGCCACGAGTGGAGCGAGGCTGCACCCGGCCCCCCAGTCACTTTATCCGACATCGTTTGGACCGGCTCGCAATTTGTCGCAGCGGCGGACGGCGAATTGGAAACCTATACCAGCACGGACGGGCAGAATTGGACAAAGACACTTTTGGGAAGCAAGCTCACAGACGCCAGCTTGAGAGGATTGTTCGCACGCAATGACCGACTCATCGCCGTCGGCCATCAGATTTCCCGTAGCCCTGTCGCATTGACAAGTAGCGATGGAGAATCTTGGTCCTTAGCGCAAACAAATGGACAAGATGAATGGGTAGCCGTCAGCGGCAACGATCAATTGTTTGTGGCTGTGGGTGCCGCCGGCGCAATCGGAACCAGCACGAATAGTACGCAGTGGACGTCGCAAGCAAGCGGCATCGCAACACGACTGCTGGACATAATGTGGACTGGCACCCAATTCGTGGCCGTGGGTGAGGCCGCGACCATCATTACCAGCGCAGACGGAATCACCTGGCAAACGCGGACAAAAAATACCATCACCGCGAAATTTCATCGCGTATTAAAAACTGACCGCGGCCTAATCGTGCTTGGCCAAAAATATGTGGAAAATCCGCAGAATCCCACTGTTCCATTGCTCACCAGCGTAATCTATGACAGCACCGACGGCATCCAATGGACGCCCGTTTCCTTCCCGGCCGGAATGCACATCGAAACCCTGGCTAGCGGTGGACCGCGCCTACTCGCCACCGGCGGCACCATGGCCATGTCCAGCCCAGACGGCATCACTTGGACCAATCTCGCTACGGCACTGCCCGAAGCCGTCATCGACCTAATCTGGAACGATGATCGCTACGTCGGCATCAGCAAAAATGGCAATTTTATAACCACTGTTGACGGCACCAGTTGGACCACCGAACCCCTGTCCATCACAGGGCTAACACCGAATGCGATGCGCCGAAACGGAGACAAGTTGTATGCCGTTGGCGATCACGGCGGCATTGCCACCACGAGTTGTGGCGCTGCTGCCATCAACACACCAACGCCGACCTCGGGAACAACCCGCCCCGCCAGCAACCGCGCGGCCCCAACCAGTGGAGCCGACACGAGTTGGCTGGCCCTCGCCGCTGCCTTTGCGTGGCGCGCACGCAGGGCTACCCGTAGCCAATAAGAACACTACGTGGATGCAACCTGTCTCAACGCCTGACCGTGAGTCGCCAACACCACGCCTTTCCGCATCGTTGCCTACTTTAGATTCGCTTAACTTCTGATCGTAGTCGGTCGATATCCACGATGATAAACCGTTTGTGCGAAGTTTGAGCGAAGAGGAAGGCATGGATATGGACGTTAAACGTGACGAAAGCGAGAAGCCCAGTATTCTCATTGTAGAAGATGACCCACACATTATCTATATACTCAATTTCCTGCTTGTGCGCGAAGGATTCGCGGTAGTGGCCGCCGCTGATGGGAATTTGGCTGTTAGCACCATTGACAGCATTGATGTTCCCGCCTTGGTCTTATTGGATGTCATGCTTCCCTATCGAGATGGCTTCGAAATAGTGCGCCACATTCGCGCAAAGCTCGCATGGGCCGATGTTCCGGTGATTATGCTAACCGGAAAGTCGCAGGAACGCGATATTGTTAAAGCGCTTGAAGCCGGTGCCAACGATTACATACGCAAGCCGTTTCAGCCCGCTGAGCTCGTAGCACGCTTGCGGCGATTTCTAAAATAAGTACGGCACTATGCAAGTTGTACTCATACTAATAGTTGGCTTATCCATTTCCATCCGGATACACGCTGAAGACATCAGCGTGCTACAGCAAGTTGACGTTTTAATCGCGGAAAGCAAGCATGCCGATGCGATTGCAATTCTGGAAAGTTATGTTGAGCAACATCCACATGATCAGACCTCGTCTTTCACCCTGGCGCGCCTTTATTCCTGGCAAAAACGTTGGGCCGAATCCGCGTTACGCTACGATAAATTACTTGCAGTAAGTCCAAAAAACGTGGATTTCCAGCTAGGCAAAGGCCAGGCACTGCTTTGGCAGGGCGATTTCCTTAATGCTTACATCACGTTAGATGCCGCGAGAAACGTGGCGCCAGAGTATGAGCAAATATGGCGAGACGAAGTTCGAGCACTCGAACATTTGAGCAGTGAACCTATCTACGAAACCAAACAGTCGACATTAAGGATAGCTGCCGCAGAGCGCTTTTCTGCGTCAGATTGGCGTAGCACCGTCTTGCGCACACCGTTCGATCCGGCGCAGCATTGGACAAAATCCTATGATAGCCGTGTCGGCTATGAGACGTTAGGACCCGGGCGCGACCCGTGGCGAAGATCTCAGATCGGCATGTCGATGCTCAACGCAGCTCGGCAGTCATTCGCGTTTAGCGCTGGAATTGAGCAGCGGTTCGGGTTTACTGACTCACAGGTTAATGTATCCGCCTCATCCCCCTTCAAACGCGCCGTTATGAATGGTGAGTTGCTATTAAGCCCAACCGCACACGTCCTTCCCTCAGTTACCGCGGCTTTTCAGGTAGCGGGGACGCACTTTCCCAGCTGGTCACCATTGGCGGGGTATCGGTACAACCGCTATCTCGTAACGGGCGTCCACACCCTGAGTCTCGGTGCCGAGTCTTATTGGAAAAATTTTCTTGTGACCTACCAGGCGGCCGCCGTTTTTTCAGACGGGTATTCTGCTGGGAGTAACCAAAAGGTCCAGGCCATCCTATTTTATGGATTGGAGAACCGATTTGGAATCAATCTAGCACGCGGCACTGAAATTGAGCGGCTGGGAATGACAACTACGCGTGAAAGCGAAATCGCATCGATCACCGGGAGCTTCGAGTATTGGGCCAGTAAAAACCTGGGGTTGATCGGCCAAGTCAACATGCAAAAACAAGGACTTTTATACACGCGGTATGGACTTGAACTCGGTTTCCGATACCGACCCTAACTGGCTGGTCCACCTCGCAACTAATGTGGGGCTGATGTTGGCGGGGGTCTCCGTATTTTTGCTGTTGCAGTTGTTGGTAATGCGAGGACTCGCGGGACGCGACGAAGCGCGAGCCAAACATTTTAGAACACGTTGGCAACCCATATTAGCGGAGACTTTATTTGACTCGCCTACCTTTGTTCCGCCCCTGCGACGCTCAGAGCGATACTATTTTTTAGTTGAGTGGAATCGGCTTTTTGATATGGTTCAAGGTGATGTAACTCCGCGATTAGTCCATTTAGCAACGCAAGTCAGAATTGATACTTACGCGGGAGAGCTTTTGCTGAGCGGCAGTGCAAAACAGCGCTTACTGGCCCTCGTGACGCTCGGCCACCTGAAAATTCCTGGCTACTGGCCTATTTTGCTGGCAATCTCGACAAACGATTCGCCTGTCGTGTCGCTCGCCGCAGCGCGAGGATTGCTGCAAATGGATGCTGAAAAAGGCGTCGAAGCCTTGCTTCGTATTTATGGAAAACGCGACGACTGGCCTATACATTGGGTTGCCAAACTGCTTTACGAGGTCGGACCCGACGCGACGTCTATAGCACTGGCGAGCGCAGTGCGCGATGCGTCGGAGGCAAATGAAGGTGCATTGGTGTCCCGGCTCGTAAAACTGTTACCTACAGCACATGCAATTCTCGCCAGTCCCACGGCCGTTTTTGTCTTGGAAACATGCGACGACGATAACGTAGTGAAGGACTGCCTGCATGTGCTCAGCGATCCAACTGGCCTTGAACTAGCGCGGAACTACTTAAAACACTCGAAGGCCCATGTTCGAATGTCCGCTGTGCTCACACTTGGACGTTTAGGACTCCCGACCGAGGTACCCCTAATAGTTGCCACACTTAACGATTCAGAATGGTGGGTACGCTATCGCGCGGCACAAGCGCTGGTCAGCATGCCTAATATTGGAAATACCGAACTCGATCAATTGGATAAAGAATTGGAAGGCCAACTTGGACAGGATGTTTTACGGCACGTACGTGCAGAGAATCTGCTAAATTGACATTCTCTACTGCCGCAAGCTTCCTGGAAAACGCGTTTTTGGCCTATTTCATCGGCCTCCATCTGAGTTACGTCCTATTAAATTTTTCGGCTATAGCGAGTGTTTTACGCTACATGCCGATTCGCTCGGTGGTAACACTGCCGGCTATCGAAACAGGACTCGAACCACCCATAAGCGTGTTGGTACCCGCCTACAATGAAGAGCAGACGATTGTATCGTCAGTAAGGGCGTTACTGCAGCTGCAATACCCTGAGTATGAAGTGTTAGTAATCAATGACGGCTCCAAAGACAACACGCTAGGGGAGATGATCTCGGCCTTTTCCCTCGTTGAGTTCCCCGACTCCCGCCAATCGATACTATCAACAAAGCCTATAAGAGGCTTTTACCGCTCCAAAACTTGCCCGAATTTGTGCCTTATCGACAAGGAGAATGGCGGCAAAGCAGATTCACTTAATGCGGGGATCAATAGTTCACGTTATCCTTTTTTTTGCGGCGTGGATGCCGATTCCATATTGCAGCGGGATAGTCTTGAGCGTATTTCTCAGCCCTTTATTCAGGATCCAACTGTTATTGCCTGCGGCGGCACAATTCGCATCGCGAATGGCTGCACTGTGTCAGATGGGAATTTAATCAAGGCAGATTTGCCGAAGAACTTGTTGGCATTATTTCAAGTTGTAGAATACTTACGCGCATTCCTGTTCGGTCGGCTCGGTTGGTCTCCGCTCAATGCATTGTTGATAATTTCCGGTGCCTTTGGGCTATTCAAAAAAGACGCCGTCATCAGTGTGGGCGGCTATCGACATAACACCATTGGCGAAGACATGGAACTGATCGTCCGATTGCACCGTATATATAGGGAAAAAAGACTAAAATATCGAATTACGTTTGTGCCTGACCCTGTATGCTGGACCGAGGCACCGGAAGATATTGCAACGCTACGCAACCAACGAATCAGATGGCAGCGCGGGCTTGGGGAAAGCCTAAGTGCAAATATGCCGCTTCTCTGCAGCCCTCGCGGCGGCGCGGCGGGTTGGCTTGCCTTCCCCTTTTTCGTTGTTTTTGAATGGCTTGGACCTCTGGTGGAAACGAGTGGGTATATCTACTTCATTGCCGGTATTTTATTCGGCTTTGTAGATTGGCCACATGCGTGGATTTTTTTCATGGTCTCAGTGGGTTTTGGCGCACTTGTTTCCATCATTGCCATGTTGCTTGAGGAAATGTCTTTTCACATCTACGGACGCCCGACCCAATTGCTTCGCCTTTTCGGCGCTGCAATTTTCGAGAATTTCGGTTATCGGCAGCTCAACTCCTGGTGGCGAATCGTCGGTCTTTATCGCTGGGCGTTCAACACCAAGGGCGGCTGGGGGGAAATGAAACGAAAAGGATCTTGGTCCGCCACTGTCCCGTTGAAGTAGTTCTAGACTCCAATTACCCACGAAGTGATCGAGGTAAAAAAAAATGAATCTGGGCCGTTAGCAATAACACTGGATCATAATCTGCGGCGCCATATTGCAATGAATAGAATATCAATTAGAGTTAGTTTGTGCCTATTAGTTGTACCGTTCATTGTCGTCGCCTGCGCACCTCCCAAAAATGAGCCACAAAAAACGTCAGGCGTCTTGTTGGATAACAACGAAACAGGCTTGTCAGCACGCATTTCATATCTGAATATTCCCCTGGAAATTGAAGGCCAGGCCGCAAATCAAAAACCTAGATTGGCGGCCAAAGCATTACCTATACTCACGCTCGTCGCCGAAGTGGTAGCACCCATCGTAGACGCTATCCAATTGCAAGCAACCGAAGTACAAATAATCGGCAACAAAGCTTATGTGGGCTACAACGTGCGCGGAGAAACGTTCCTTGGGGCGGTGGAGGTTTATGACATATCCAATCCAACTCACCCAACGCTTGTCTCAAACGCTATTTTTTATGACGCAGACGTCAACGGACTGTACGTGACTGGAAACGACGTGTTCATGGCGGCTGCCACCCGTGACCCACGCTTTAGCAAACCTGCCGCGTTGATGCACATGACGCTTGCAGGGGGAAAGTTGACGAATAGTCTTTCGCGAGTTGAGCTTCCAAGCTATGCGGGAACGGATGTCGTAGTTTTCGGAAATAAGGTGTATGTGACATCGGGGGCGGAAAACGGCTACGTGACGGTATTGGACAAGGGCACACTGGCCTTCGCGAACAAGTTCGCACTTGCCGATGCGCGCGCCCTGGCGATAGAAAACGACACGGTCGTGGCGGTAGCGGGAACCCCCGGGAGAATGACCGTCTTCGACGCTGTGCTGAGCAGCCAAAAGAGCCAATTCAGCGTCAGCGGCGCTAACACCGAGTATGCCAAATCCACGATTGAAGTGGTCGGTGGAAAGGCGATATTGGGCGTTGGCGAAGGCGGTACTCAGGTTATTTGCGTCGAGTCCGGAACGCTGTTAGGTGAGATCGCCCCACCCGTCGTGGCAGGGCTTAATTCAGCCGTCACAGTCACTAATGCAGTCACCGCTGACAAATCGGTCCTTTTCATTGCTAACGGAGAAGCAGGGGTGTATTTAGCGACCAGTGACAAAGTCCTATCAGCGAACCATTGCGATGCGCTCAACTTGACCGTTGAAGGCAAATTGAAATTTTCTGGAAGTCAGTCTGCCAATCATGTGGCATATCGAAGCGACATCCTTTTCATCGCCACTGGGACGGGCGGGTTAAAAATCGTCAGCGTGCAAAATTAAGGTCAAAGTACGTGACAATAGGAGTGCAATAGGAGTGCAGGTGGCGCTGTCGGGGCGAGCACGAATAGTACGCAGTGGACGTCGCAAGCAAGCGGCATCGCAACACGACTGCTGGACATAATGTGGACTGGCACCCAATTCGTGGCCGTGGGTGAGGCCGCGACCATTATTACCAATGCAGGCGGAATCATGGCCATGTCAAGCCCTGACGGCGTGACTTGGACCAATATGGCCGCAGCACTGCCCGAAGCTGTCATCGACCTAATCTGGAACGATGATCGCTACGTCAGCATCAGCAAAAATGGCAGCAATTTCATAACCACTGTTGACGGCACCAGTTGGGCCACCGAACCCCTAGCCATCACAGGGCTAACACCGAATGCGATGCGCCGAAACGGAGACAAGTTGTATGCCGTTGGCGATCACGGCGGCATTGCCACCGCGAGTTGTGGCGCCGCTGCCATCAACACACCAACGCCGACCACGGGAACAACCCGCCCCGCCAGCAACCGCGC